>JBJTIQ010000088.1:0-9412 GCA_046095085.1 Actinomycetota bacterium
ACCCTCCTGATGCAGGACCCGACTTCGCACCACGTGCGCGAAGATTGTCCGGCGCATGAGGTGACCGACGCGGCTCGCGATGGTGTGGGCCTCGCGCTCGAGCATGTAGCCGCACGCCACGAGCACGCCGATGAGCAGGGCCAGCACGACGACAGGGCCGGCCTCCCAAGTGTCGACCGACAGGATCTGCTCGACGGCCAGTGGGATGAGTGCCTGCGCCGCCAGCATCCCTGCCCCGAGAATCGCCGCTACGGTCAGACGCGCTCGCGAAGGGCGCAGGAAGGGCCACGCCCACCGGAGCAGCGATCGCAGAGACCGGGAGTTCGCGTCTCGTGACCGTTGACCCACCGGGCGATTCTGGCATTGCACCGACGCATGCGCGTCGATGCTGGCTCCCGCACTCGAATGTCATCGGTTGTTCAGGTGGGGTTCACCATGCAGGAGGGATATCGGCGCAGCGCTGGATGATCCCCCGGAAGGTTGGATCGCTCTCCGGCACGCCGTAGTAGTCGAGCAGGAAGGCGCGCACGCCAGCGTCGGCGATGGCCCCGAGTCCCGCCTCTCGGCCGGCAGGGAAGGGCAGGATGTTGGCCACCATCGGCGTGAACTCCAGGGGTCCGAACTCGCGCCAGTAGTTGCCGTGGACGGGCTCCTGATAGCCAATGTCCGGCTGAAAGAGGCCGAGTCGACGCCAGCCAGCGACATGCTTGGGAAGGATCTCGCTCATCATGCCGAGCAGGTCGACGTCGAGACTGCTCGCCTCGCTGCGACAACGTTCCACGACAGCCCGCGTCGCCGTGGGGATCCAGTCGTAGGGCATGCGCGAACGGAACTCCTTGCGCACGCTCGTGAAGTGACGACAGACCGCCCTGCGGTTGAGGTTGATGGCGAAGACGAGCTCACCGCACGGGACGCCATCGAGGAAGAGCAGCCACTGGTGCTCGATGATTCCCAGCGGTGGCGGGCCGCCGCGCCACGCTCGCTCGAAGTCTCTGGTGGCCTCGGCGTAGGAGTCACTGAAGTGCAGCAGGTGGATGTCGCACAGGTGTGACAGTGCGTCGGGCGGAGTGCCCGGCAGGACATCGACGTAGGCGAGCCCTTCGGTGCCGAGTGGCGTCAGCTCGCCAAGTGGCTGCACGTCAGTCTCCGTGCTCGCTCATCCGCCTGCGCATCTCGGCTGCCCGCTCGGCAATGTCGGCAAAGCCCTCGCTGTCGACGATGGCCTTGACCGCTTCCGCGCGCTTCGTGGCGTCGACCTCGACCTTCAGTCGCTTGACCTCGACCTGCAGGGATCGCTCGCGCTCGGCGACCTTGGCCGACATGACGCTGAAAGAGTCGGCCAGCGTGCTGATCTCGTCTCTCAGGCGTGGCTGGCGAAGGGAGCCCAGGTCCACGTCGTAGTCGCCCTCGGAGATGCGAGTGGATTCCACGGTCAGCCGCCGAATCGGACGGACGATGCGCGTGGCCAGCAGCCACACCAGGATCACCAGCACGACGTAGACGCCCGCGAGCACCGGCAGGACCTGGCTGATGGCCCTGGACCGCACTTCCGACACGTAGTCGAGCGAGATGTCCTGGCCGATGCCCCCCACGGATTGGCCGTTGGCGTCGAGGATGGGCGTATAGAACGACATCCACGAGCCGTAGGCGTCGGTGTAAGCGGGCTCCTCCGTCGTCTGCGTCAGGCCCTGGTCCATGAGGTTGTACGTCGAAGCCCCGGCGACCTCGCTCAGGGGCACCTTGTAGCGATATCCCGTGCGGGGCTCGCGGTAGTAGCCCGACGATGCAGCGGTGTAGATCTGCCCATCCACCGGATCCTTGAACCACGTGTAGGTGCCTGATCCCGTCACGCGGAACGCATCGAACAGCGTGCGCGCCGTGTCGGCATACAGCGGGCTGTCGGGGTATCCGAGCCCTGTCTTGTCGGCGGGATCCGCAACGGCGGGAACCGTGGTGACGAGCTCGACGAAGGTGGCGGCATCCACGGTCTTGGCCGCTCCCTCGACCTGGCCGCGCAACTGCTGGGCGAGGCGGTCCTGAGCGGCATTGGCCGAGAAGTTGACCACCCACAGCGAAATGCCGACGAAGACCAGGGTGAAGAGGCCGACGAAAAGGACGACCAGCTTGATACGCAGGGAGATGAAGCGGCCGGGCCTTTCCTGTGGAGTCGTCACCGTCATCCCTCCAGGCCCAGCGTGCGATTCTGCTTGCGACGACGCAGCCTCCAGTTGGTGAGGCTGTCCTCCCACCCCAGCAGGACCCTGCGGGAGAAGAAGATGCCCGCGAGCGCGATAGCCGCCGCGATGACGCCCGCGATCCACAGGCTTCCGGTCACCACGCCGACGAGGACGATGGGTGCCGAAAGGACGAGGCCGACCGCGACGGGCATCAGGTCGATGATGAACGACACGCGCGTACGCCGTTCGTCCGGCACGAGCGCCAGGGCTCCGCGCCGGGCGTTTTCGTCAAGGCTCCATCGCGGCAGGCGCCAGATCACGATGGCAGCGATGAGAAGCGCGATGGACTGAAGCCCGAAGCCCGCCGTCAGGGCCACCGCGGCTAACAGGGTTGCCACGGGGAGGATGAAGAGCGTGCCGGCGATTCCCCAGCGCTCGGCGATCCGCTCGGCGAAGAAGTACTGGATGGCCCAGCAGGCACTGAGGGCGCCGAGCCAGACGCCGGCGAAGATCACCTGCAGCGTGGCGGCATCGCGGCCGACTATGTCGCCGACGCCGACGCTGTAGCCCATGATGACGGTGCTTCCGGCGATGAAGGTGAGCGTGGAAGCCGCCACCAGCGATCGCCAGATGGGGACACCGTTGATGAAGGAGACAGCGCTCTTGAATGAGTCGGCGTAGTTCTCGCGTCGCGCCGTGCCCTGCGCGGCCGAACTCGAGCGCATGGCGTAGGGCAGCCAGAGCCCGACGATGACGCACACGATGGGGGCGATGACGAGCAGCGTGGTGAGATCGATGCCAATCCGGGTGAAGAGCGCCGGGGTGACGAGCGCCACGGCTAGTCCCGAGAGCTGCCCGAGATAGGTCCAGGCCACCAGCCAGCCGAAGATCTTGCGGCCTTCCGCGACGTTGAACTCATCGCCAGCCAGGCTCCAGATGAGCAGGGGGAGCAGGTAGTTGAGTTGATCGGCGAGCACCCACATGAGGCCCGTGGCGATGATCGGAATCACGCCACCGGTCAGGCATGCCAGCGCGACGCCAAACAGGATCGCGTAGGCCAGCGAGGCGTAGCGGAGCACGCGCAGTCGTGCGGCTCCGTCGACCAGCCGAAACTGAAGCAGTCCGAGCAGGATGAGCCCCACGCCGCCCAGTGGGTAGATCACCAGCAGGGAGTTGGTGCCGGCGATGGCGATCATCTCGCTCGCCGCGACCACCTCTGCGACGAAGCCGGCGAAGAAGATGAGGACGAGTCCGACAGCCATCGGCCAGGCCCTCCGCTTGAGCGAGGCGCCGGTCATCTCGGCCCGGAATTCCCCGGCCTCGCGCTTCTCGATGCGCGCCTCGGGAATCACTCCGGGCTCCTCGCGCGAGGCCATGTCGGCCTTGCGCGACGCGAGGAAGTCCCAGGGATCCTCGGTGTCGTCCTGGGCCATGGCTCCTGCTACGCGGTGACGCGTTCGGCGATGATCCGGACCTGCTCCGACCAGGGGTGCCCGGGATTGGTCAGCGAGAACAATCCGGACGAAGCATTTTGGACGACCTCCTCGGCCAGCGGCAGGATCGCGGCCGTCTCGGCGGCATAGGCCGCTGTCATCTGCTCCCTCAGATCAGCGACGTCGACGCCTCGGGGCACCTTGTTGACCACGAGAAAGAGCGCCGGGACGCTCAGTTTGCGCGCGACGTCGACGGTGACGGCGGTGCCCTGGAAGTCCTGGCGGTCCGGACGCAGGATCAGCAGGAGCACGTCGCTGATCGTGATCGACAGGAGTGTCTCTTCGTTGAGGCCAGGGTGCGTGTCGATGAGGAGATAGTCGAGCTGGAGGTCTCTGGCGAGATCGCGAAATCCATCGTTGAGGGTGCCGACGTCGTAGCCCTCGCGCAGCACCCGTGCGATGTCGCCCGCCTTCATGCTCGAGGGCACGAGATAGAGGGCGCCGCCGGGAGCCACGGTCGTGCTGCCGGCGACCACTGACGTGACATCGTGGGCGGCGTCCTTGATCGGGATCTTGCCCCAGAGGTAGTCGTTGAGGGTGTTATCGAGGTCGTCCGAGAAGCCGAAGAGCACGTGGATGCCCGGGCTCTGGATGTCGGTGTCGATGACCGCCACCCGATTGCCGCGCGCCGCGAGCTGGGCGGCCAGGTTGGACGACGTGTTGCTCTTCCCGGTGCCTCCCCGGAAGGAGTGGATCGAGATGACGGTGGTCACGGGGGCTCCTCGGGGTCTGACGCGGTGCACGAAGGTGGTCGAGAGCGCCAGCATAGGGGGCCCGTTCGACCGGGCGGAGTCGATTGGCGGCGAAGCGCGGCCGTCCCCCTGCGGAGTCGCCCGCGGGGTGGCACACTCGCGCAATGCCCGAGGGCCATGTCGTCCATCGCCAGGCCCGACGCATTAACCGCGCGTTCAAGCGCCAAGACGTGAGCGTGTCGAGCCCCCAGGGTCGCTTCGACGCAGGGGCGGCTTCGCTCGATGGCACCACGCTGAGGGGCGCCGACGCGTTGGGCAAGCACCTTCTCGTCAACTTCGACGATGAGCGCACTCTTCACGTGCACCTCGGTCTCTACGGCAAGTGGACCTTCGGCAAGGGAGCGGCGCCGGAGCCCCGCGGCCAAATCCGGCTGCGCGTGCAGGGCGACTCGGCGTACGCCGACCTGCGCGGGCCCACGGCGTGTGAGGTGCTCGATCCGGATCAGGTGCGCGCGCTCACCGAGCGCGTCGGCCCCGATCCCATCCGCAAGGACGCGGACCCCGAGCGAGCGTGGAGGCGCGTGAGCCGCAGCCGGGCGCCTATTGGGGGGCTCCTCATGGATCAGTCGGCATTTGCCGGCGTAGGCAATATCTATCGGGCCGAGGTGCTCTACCGAGCGGGGATCGACCCCTACCGCCCAGGACACGAGGTGAGCCGCGCCGAGTTCGACGGCATGTGGGGCGACCTGGTCGTCTTGATGGGCGACGGCGTGCGCCGGGGTCGCATCGACACGGTTCGGCCCGAGGACTCGCCCCGAGCGACCGGTCGCGCCCCGAGACGGGATCGCCACGGTGGCGAGGTCTACGTCTACCGCCGCGAGGGACGGCCGTGCCTGGTCTGCGGCGACGAGGTCGCCTGGTCCGACATGGCCGGTCGCAATCTCTACTGGTGCCCCACCTGCCAGGTCCGTTGATCCGGCGATGCGGGGTGCGACCCGCCTAGAATCTGGCCGCTATGTCTCGCCGGTTCCGACGCGCCCTTGCCGCCGCTGCCATCGCCGCAGCGACGGTCGCCTCGACCACGGTCGGGGTGGCCGTCGGTGCTCCGACGTCGACACCGCGATCGGTCGACCCGCAGTGGCCGGTCGACGAGAAGGGCGACGGGTGCGCGGCCCCGTGGTGGCCCAAGGCGAAGAAGAGCCAGCAATACCGTCGGGTGCTGGTGGTGGGCGACTCCCTCATCCGCAATTCGCGGACCATCCTCGAGTCCAAGCTCGCAGAGGCCGGCTGGCTGCCGACGGTGCGGTGCTGGGGCGCCAAGGGCAGCGACTGGGGAGTCGAGCAGATCAATCGCGCTCGCGAGCTCGGCCAGCTGCCAGACACGATCGTGATCTCACTCGGCACGAATGACATCTGGTGGCTGCACATCCCCATGGATGTCGCGATCGACTCGATCATGGGCGCGGTTGGGCAGGAGAAGATCGTGTACTGGGTCAACCTGTGGTTCGGGCCGAACGGCTATGACGACCTGCCGAAGCCGACCGCGGCGAATCGTATCCTGCGCGCCAAGGCCAAGGAATACCCCAACCTCCGGATCGTCAACTTCGCCAAGGCATTCGTGGATGCCGAGAAGGCCGACCCGAATGTGGGCTGGGAAGACGGCGTGCACCTCAACGACCGCGGCAAGCGGGTGCGCGTGAAGTCGATCGTCGACGCCCTCGGGATGCCGATGAGGCCTGTCGTTACGCCGAAGCCTTGACCTGCGGCTTGCGAATGCCGGGATGCCCCGGCGGCAGCGTCTTCTTGATGACCCACCACGACGCGGCGATCGTCAGGGCGACCAGGCCGTAGAACAGGAACGGCGTCGCGCCCAGCCAGGCCAGCTGCCCGGCCTGGATGAGCGGGATCTGGATGGCGGCCCGCACCAGGCTGAGGATCGCCCACAGCCACGTCACCCGCGAGTATGCCCTGAGCAGGTCGGGGTCTTGTCGCCACCGCATACCGGTGCCCATGACAGGTCCGATGATGACCCCCATCAGAGGTCGTCGAACGAGGATCGAAACGGCGAAAGCGATCGCGCTCAGGATGTTGGCGAGCACGCGGATCTGGAAGAACCCCAGCGGGTCGTCCTGGTAGGCGGCGAAGAGTGCGGCGATCGCGACACCGAGCAGCCCGGAGAGCACCCGCACGGGCTTCTCTCGGCGGGCGATCTTGACGATCGCTAGGACGAGCGCGACGCCGAGGGCCACGCCGACGGCGATGGCGAGGTTGTTTCCCGAGACGAAATAGGCGAGGACGAACAGCACGGTGGGCGCCATCGACTCGACCGCGCCCCATGGGCCACCCAGCAGGACGTTGAGCGGGTGACGGTCGTCGACGGGAGCCGATGCGCGTGTGCTCTCAGGGTCCACACCCTCTGAGGAGAGCTGCCCGTCTTCGTGCGCCATGGGCCCAGGCTATTCCGCGGCCCCCGGCGGATCTCCCCGCGGCGGGGCAGCCGGCGCTGCAGCGCAGCGAGGTGAATGATGTGCCCCGTGAGGGGGAGCCATACCGGTTCGCGCACTCGGCTGATTCGCTGGCTCGCACCGGGGATGGTGGCGTCGCTGGCACTCGCTGCCGCTGCCAGCGTGTCAGCCGCCGACGAGCCCCCGGCGAACGACCCGGCCGACATCCAGCCCGGGCGCACCATCTCAGTCCTCGGCGTCGGCGACATCCTCGTGCACAAGGAGATCATCAACCAGGCGCTAGAGGATGCTCGCGGCACCGCACCCGACTTCTATGCACAGCTCAGCGGCATCGAAGGGCTGGTCTCGTCCGCAGACCTCGCGGTCTGCCATATCGAGTTCCCCATGGGATCGGCCAGGGGTCCCTGGACGGCCTGGCCGGATCTGCCGGCGAGCCCTCCTCAACTGGCGCGAGCCGTGGCGAAGGTGGGCTTCGACACATGCAGCACTGCGTCGAACCATTCCTTCGACCAGGGATTCCTGGGCCTGTCGAGGGTGCTGAATGCGCTCGACAAGAGCGGCGTCAGGCATGCCGGCACGGCCCGCACGGAAGACGAGGCGTCGACGCCCACGATCATCGAGGTCAAGGGCGTGCGGGTTGCCCACCTGTCGTACGCGTACGACTTCAATGGGATGCCCGTGCCCGCAGGCCGCGAGTGGAGTGCGAACCTCATCGACGCCCAGCGGATCATCAAGGAGGCCAAGCTCGCTCGCCGGCTGGGTGCGCGCATCGTCATCGTGAGCCTGCACGCGGGATACGAGGGCGACGCCAACCCCTCCGGCCAGCAGCTCGACGTGGTCCGGAGGCTCGCCGACTCCGGGATGGTCGACCTGGTGATAGGCCATCACGCCCACGTCATCCAGCCGGTGGATCGCGTGGGTGCCATGTGGGTCGCCTACGGTCACGGCAACCTGCTGTCCGCTCAGTCGCGCAGGGATCCGAGGTCGGGTGACGGACTGGCAACGCTTTTCACGTTCACCGAGCAGGAGGACGGCAGCTTCGAGGCGACCAAGGCCCTCGGCTACGTCGTACACAATGACGACTTCCCCTTCCGCCTCTCGCTCGTTCCCCGGCAGGGGACGGCGACCCCGGGGGAGCGCGGATCGTGGATCCGCACCGAGGACGTCGTGATGGACCTCGGTGCCGAGGGCAAGGGCTTTCGACTGCAGCGCTGGCCGGCGAATCGGGCTTGAACGCCCGTTTCGTCCGGCTTTCTGCCCGGACACGGGTGCATGTTCGTCGCGGCCCCATGTCGTTACACGGGTATACGCCTGTGACTGGAGACTATGGAAGACGTGACCGGGCGACACGCGGCCCCCGTATCCCGACGGCGGGCATGGCGGGTCTCGGGGCTGGGGATCGGCGTCTTCCTCCTCGCGGTGGCCTGTTTCGGCGGTGGCCTTGTCTGGGGCATGCAGGCACCGGGCGGATCGCTGGGTCAGGCGGTTGCCTCCACTCTCACGCCCACGCCGAAGGCCGCGAAGACCCCGGAGTCGCCGGCGCCACCGGAGCCCGACCGAGCCGAGCCTGCAGGCCAGGCGAATGCCGTGCCGGGCGATTCGGCGTCACCCCTGACGGGCCTGATAGCGCAGGCGGCGGCGCAGGCGCCGGTGCAGCCGGGTCTCACGATCTCGATCCTCGGCGTCGGCGACATCCTCACGCACAAGGAGATCATCGCCCAGGCGATCGAGGACGCTGGCGGCGCGAGCCGCGCGGACTTCGTCCCGCAGTTGCAGGGGATCGCCGACCTGGTGTCGTCCGCGGACATGGCGGTGTGCCACATGGAGTACCCGATGGGCAGCGCCGAAGGACCATGGACGGCCTGGCCGGGCATTCCCGATGCGCCTCCGCAACTGGCGCAGGCAGTTGCCGATGTCGGCTTCGACGCTTGCAGCACGGCGTCCAACCACGTGCTGGACCAAGGATTCGACGGGATGTCGCGGCTGCTCGACGGGCTCGATGCCCAGGGCCTCGCGCACGCCGGTGCTGCACGAACCGCCGAGGAGGCATCCACGCCCACGATCGTCGACGTCAAGGGCGTGCCGATCGCGCTGCTGTCGTACTCCTACAGCCTCAACGGCATCCCCTGCCCCGCTGGGCAGGAGTGGTGCGCCAACCTCATCGACGTCCCGCGCATGATCGACGAGGCTCGTGCCGCGCGCGCCGCAGGGGCCCGCATCGTCGTGCTCAGCCTGCACGCCGGTGACGAAGGGGTGAGTACGCCGTCCAGCCAGCAGGTCGAGGTCATGCACGCGCTGGCCGAATCAGGGCAGATCGATCTCGTGCTGGGCCACCACGTCCACGTCGTGCAGCCGGTCGACGTCATCGACGGTATGTGGGTCGTCTACGGCCACGGCAACCTGCTCACGGCGCAATCGCGTCGAGATCCTCGGTCAGGCGATGGCCTCGTCAGCATGTTCACGTTCACGGAGCAGTCGGATGGTTCGTTCGTGGTGACGGACGCGTCCGGCTACGCCGTGCACAACGACGATTTCCCATTCCGACTGTCGCTGGTCCCGGCAAACGGGTCGCAAACGCCGGACCA
>JBJTIQ010000089.1:0-4883 GCA_046095085.1 Actinomycetota bacterium
CCCTTCGCGGTGCATCTGGCCGACATGGTCCTTCCCTTCCGCTGCGTCGACGCGGGCACGATCCCGGGTGCGTCCGCGGCCGCTGAGTTCGAGCGGGCGTGGCCGTCCTATCGACGCTGGTTCCTGCACGAGGGAGAGGAATCCCGCCCCTCCTACGCCGACAGTCGCGCCGCGCTCGCGCGCTATATGCCTGAGTTGCTCGGCGACTTCGATGCACTCGTCGAGGTGGTGGGTGGGGGAGACCTCGAATCCCGCTTCCTGAGCCAGTGGTGCCCTCCGGCCCTGGCCTCCGCCTGCTCGCTTGCGATGCTGCCGGGACCTCGGCCCACCATGCTGCGCAACTACGACTACCCGCCGTCGCTATCCGACACTCTTGCTCTGCGCACGCATTGGTCGGGTCGATCGGTCCTCGGCATGTCCGACTGCGGCTGGGGCGTCATGGATGGCATCAACGACCAGGGACTCACCGTGTCGCTCGCCTTCGGCGGACGTCGCGTCGCCGGCCAGGGCTTCGGTATCGGCCTGGTCATGCGCTACCTCCTGCAGACCTGCACGACGACAGCGGAGGCGATCGCGCGATTGGCCGCCGTACCCGTTCACATGTCCTACAACATCGCGGTACTCGACGCGTGGGGGGATGCGCACATCGCGCAGGTGGGGCCGGACCGGCCCTTGGCCGTCACGGGGGCGCGCCACGCGGGCAACCGTCAGGGTGATACCTCGTGGCCTGAGCATGCTGCCTACTGCAACACGGTCGCGAGAGAGGAAGTGCTCGCGGACCTTGTGGCGGATCCCCTGGGGACGCCGGAGCACGTGACCGAGGCCTTCCTGACACCGCCGATCTACCGGCCGCCGTCAGAGAGCCTGTGGGGCACCGTCTACACCGCGTCGTATGCGCCCCAGCAGGGCACGCTGACGCTGCTGTGGCCGGGCGATCACTGGATGCTCAGCGTGCACGGCGACGTCACCGGCGACCACCCGCGCGAGGTCACGGCGCTCGTGCCTGACGCCACCGAGGTCGAGGTGACCGTGCCCCAGCCGGAGCGAATGCTCTTCCTCGTCTAGGCGCTCTCTGCGAGCCGAGTGCCGGCCCGAGCTGCGCGAACTGCTCAAAGAAGCCCGCCGGGGCGTCGCCCGCTCCCTACAGTGGGCCCGTGCTCAGAGGGCTTTCGGACATCTATCGCTTCTTCCGCGAGAACCCCACGCCCATCTACTTCGTATCGCCAACTGCCTACAACCTGCTGGGCCTCGATGACTGGGTGAGCTCATTCCGCTACGTGTGCTACTTCGACTCGTTCGACGGCGAATACGACCACATCTTCGTGCCGACACACCCGGGTCCACGCGAGTTCGCCACCTTCGAGTCGGTCAACTCCTATCTGCTGGGGCATAAGGAGGTCATCGACTACATCGGGTCGCGAGACCCCGGCTACGTGCTCTTCGTCATGTTCGATGAAGAGACCGAGCAGCGCGCTCTCGATCTCGGTCTCACCATCGCCCTGCCGCCCCGAGGGCTGCGCGAGCGCATTGACTCCAAAATCGAGACAACGCGTCTGGGCAATGAGGCCGGCGTACCCAGCGCGCCCAACATCCTCACGGAGTGCTCGTCGTACGACGACCTGCTGGCACAGGCAGCTGCCGCAGGGCTGGGGGATCGACTCGTCGTGCAACTTCCCTACGGAGACTCCGGACGCACCACGTTCTTCATCAGCTGTCGCGAGGACTGGGACGAGCATGCGGAAGATCTCGAGGGTGAGCAGATCAAGGTCATGCGCAATATCCGGCACATCCCGGGCACGCTCGAAGCGTGTGCCACTCGACACGGCACGCTCGTGGGGCCGGTCCAGGTCGACATCACCGGATTCGAGGAGCTCACGCCGTATCCCGGTGGCTGGTGCGGCAACGACTGCGCCCCCATCTCATTGCTCGACAGCCAGGAGCAGATCCGCGGCCTCGCCCGGCGATTAGGCGACCGCCTCTACCAGGAGGGCTACCGAGGCGTCTTCTGCATGGACTTCTTGGTGGATCTAGACGATGGCACCGTCTACCTCGGTGAGATAAACCCACGAATCTCCGGCGCCTCGCCCCTCACCAATCTCATCACCTCGCGCTACGGAGGCGTGCCGCTCTTCCTGTTTCACCTTCTGGAGTTCATGGACGTGGAGTGGGAGTGCGATCTCGAAGAGGTCGAGTCCCGGTGGCGCGACTTCGACCGGTGGAGTCAATTGGTCCTCAAGCAGACCACCGATGAGGTCGAGATCATCACGCAGGCACCGCGCAGTGGCCTCTGGCGCATGGCTGAAGACGGCTCCATCAGTTTCGTGCGAATGGTGACCGACTGGCACAACGTCACCAGACCCGATGAGGCGTTCTACCTGCGCGTTTACGGCGTGAACGAATACCGCTATCCCGGTGCCGACATGGGTGTTCTGCTCGTGCGAGATCGTATGCAGACCGCCGATCGGACCCTGGTGCCCGAGGCCGGCGAGTGGGCCCGTGCCATCACGGGGCAGTTCGCCGGAATGTCGGCCGCGATCGAATACACCCCTCCGGAGGCGATCCTCTACGGCAAGTGGCTCTAGGCGTGGGCTCGCCGTAGCATCCAATGGTGGCCGAAGTGACTGTGCAGCGAGAGGGCCGGCTGGCTCGTCTCGTGGATTCCGACCCGTTCAACCTGGTCATTGCGGGTGTCATCATCTTCAACGCCGTTGTGCTGGGCCTGGAGACCTTCCCCGCGATGGTCGACTCCTATGGCGGCACCCTCGTGCTGCTCAACAACATCTGCTACGGCATCTTCGTCGTTGAGCTCATCCTGCGATTCGCGTCGTACGGCCGCCGGCCGCAGGACTTCTTCCGCAACGGCTGGAACGTCTTCGACCTCATCATCATCGGTGGAGTCTGGATACCGGGCGTGCGCGAAAACGTCACCGTGCTGCGGTTGTTGCGCCTCGCGCGCGTCGCTCGCCTGCTGCGCTTCCTGCCCGATGCGCGAGTGCTTCTCTCGACGGTCGTCCGATCGCTGCCCCCGCTCGGCAGCATCGTTGTGCTCACCGTCCTGATCCTCTTCCTCTACGGGATGATCGGCTGGGCGATGTTTGGCGAGGCGCTTCCGAATTCGTGGGGCACCATCACGCGCGCGATGCTCACGCTCTTCATCCTCCTGACCCTCGAGAACTTCCCCACATACCTCGAGGAAGCGCTGACCGTGACCCCGTGGGCGACGGTCTTCTTCGTGAGCTACGTGCTGGTGGCGGCCTTCGTGATCTTCAACCTCCTCATCGGCATCATCATCAGTTCGATGGAGAGCGCTCGGGAGCGCGAGGCTCTCCGTGAGGCGATGGACAACACCGGTCCCGACGCCGATGCCCTGGCCAGGATCAGGGAGATCCGGGAAGCCCTCGAGACGCTCGAAACCGATATCCATCTGCTTCAGTACCGCAAGGTCACGCCGCCGGAGACGACGCAGTGACCCTGGTCGCGGGGGTCGACTCGTCGACCCAGTCCGTCAAGGTGGTCGTGCGTGACGCCGAGACCGGTCGCCTCGTGCGCGAGGCCCGCGCGTCCCATCCCGAAGGCACCGAGGTGCATCCCGACCATTGGTGGGCCGCCCTCCAGCAGGTCATGGACGGCGTGCTCGACGACGTGTCCGCGATGGGGGTAGCGGCCCAGCAGCACGGCATGGTCACGCTCGACTCCGGTGGTGATGTCGTTCGACCCGCGCTGCTGTGGAACGACACTCGCTCGGCATCCGATGCCGCCGACCTGATCGCCGAGTGGGGTGGCCCCGAGGGTTGGGCACGCGCGGTAGGCAGCGTCCCGGTGGCATCTTTCACGGTGTCGAAGGTGAGGTGGCTGGCGCGCAGCGAGCCCGACCTTGCCGCTCGCGTCTCTCGAGTGCTGCTTCCGCACGACTGGCTGACGTGGAAGCTGGCGGGATGCCCGGTCGAGGCGACCACCGACCGCGGAGACGTGTCCGGCACCGGCTACTGGTCGCCCGCGGCGGGGGACTACCGCCCAGACCTGATTGAGCTCGCCTTCGGTCGCGTCTTCGACGTGCCCCGGGTGGCCGCTCCCCACGAGATCGTGGGCGAGACCTCGACCGGGATCGCGTTGTCGCCGGGCACCGGCGACAACATGGGCGCCGCCCTGGGCGTGGGAGCGCGGCCGGGTGATGTCGTGGTGTCGCTCGGCACGTCGGGCACGGCGTTCGCGGTCTCCGACGTGCCCACGTCGGATCCTTCCGGGCAGGTGGCGGGGTTTGCCGATGCCACCGGACGATTCCTCCCGCTGGTCTGCACGCTCAATGCGGCTCGCGTACTCACCGCAACCGCGGCCATGCTCGGTATCGACCTCGATGAGTTGACGTCATTGGCGTTGACGGCCCCGCCAGCAAGTGAAGGGCTCGTGCTCTTGCCCTATCTCGACGGCGAGCGAACGCCCAACCTTCCCAACGCCACCGGCACTCTCGCCGGACTGACGCGCGATGCCATGACCCCGGCCAACCTGGCGCGTGCGTCGGTCGAGGGGATGCTGTGCGGTCTGGCCGATGCGGTGGATGCGCTACGCGACCAGGGCGTCGCGCCGCAGCGCATCCTGCTCGTCGGAGGAGCGGCGGCCAATGCTGCGGTCCAGCAGATCGCCGCCACGGTCTTCGACGTTCCCGTCGTGGTGCCCGAGCCCGGTGAATACGTGGCCGATGGGGCCGCTCGCCAGGCGGCGTGGGCCCTGTCGGGCACTTCCGAACTCCCCTCCTGGGAGGGCTCGCGGGCGCTGACCCTCGAGCCGGACCCTCGGCCGCAGGTGCGCGAGGCCTACGCCGAGGCCTTCGCCCAGGTCCACGGCCCCCTCCCCTGAGGTTGAGTGGCGGGGGGGGGGGGGGGGGG
>JBJTIQ010000090.1:0-5733 GCA_046095085.1 Actinomycetota bacterium
CCGGCTTAAACCCGGTCCAGTGAGGGTTCGATCCCCTCCGGGGGCACGTGCCGGCCCGTCCGCCCCCGACACCTGTCGTCGACGACATGGCTGCTCCCAGCACTGGTCGTCGACGACATGGCCGCCGATCGGTCGACGGCCGATCGATCGCTAGAAGGGGCCGTCCAGTCGCCGGTGAAACATCGCGAGCGAGCGATCCCAGGCCAGGGCGGCGGCACCCGCGTCGAAGACCTCGGGGCGATCGTCGTTGAAGAAGGCGTGCTGCGTGCCGGCGTAGGTCTCGACGATGGCGATTCCTCCGTGCTCGGCGATCTGCCCGGCATAGCGAGCGATGTCAGCACCGGTCGACGGGACATCGGCCTCGCACTGGTGCACCAGGGCCTCCTTGCCGGAGTAGTTGGCCCACAGCGGATGAAAACCGGGCCACGGCATCGCCGGGTAGAACGCGGCGGTGCACTCGATGTGGGGGCTCACGGTGGGAGCGAGCAGAGCGAGGCCCCCGCCCATGCAAAAGCCCATGACACCCACCTGGTCGCCGGGGACAAGGCCGGTGCGGACTAGGTGGTCGGCGGTCGCCGCGATGTCGCTCGCCGCGCTCTGGACCTCGAGTCCCATCATGAGTTTGGCGGCCTCATCGGGCTCGGTGGTCGCGACGCCGCGAAACAGGTCGGGCGCCAGGGCGACGAAGCCCGCGTCGGCCAGCCGATCGGCCACCGACCGGATGTGCGGCACCAGGCCCCACCACTCCTGGATGACGATGACGCCGGGCCCCCGGCCGGCCGACGGCGTGGCGAGGTAGCCGGGAAGAGGACTGGAACCGGACGTGATGGTGACGGTGTCGGCCATGGCGGGAGCGTAACGCCGGCCGCGGGTCAGCCGAAGGTCGCGGTGCGCTCGACCGGCACCGTGCTTCCACGCACGACACGAGTGGTGGGTACCACCACGTCGTGCGGACCCTCGGAGGCACCCCAAAGCATGCGGCTAAGAAGCGCCTCGGCGGCCATGCTTCCCATATCGGCCACCGGCTGCGCGACGGTGGTGAGGTCGAGAAGCTCGGCCAGATCGTGGCCGTCGATGCTGGCAATGGCGATGTCCGAGCCCGGCCGGATGCCATGGCGCTGCAGCGACCTGATCGCGCCGAAGGCCATGTCGTCGGACATCGCGAAGACCGCCGTCGGAGGATTCGGCTGCGACAGCAGCGAGGTCATCGCCGCCTCGCCACCCGAGACGGTGAAGTAGCCGTGGGCCTCGAGCGCGGGCTCGGAATCGAGGCCGGCTCCGGTCATGGCCTCGCGGTATCCCAGGCTGCGATTGCCCTGCGACGTCGATGCCTGCGGCCGCCCGGAGATGATGCCGATGCGCTGGTGGCCGAGGTTGATCAGGTGCTGGGTTGCCGTGCGCGCGGCAGCGGTATCGTCGATGCACACCGAGGGCACGTCGGGCCAGGTTGCCCCGATGAAGCTCGCCGGAAGTCCGATCTCGAGCAGGTCGGCAACGCGCGGAGCATCTGTGGGCAGCGTCACCACGATCATGCCGTCAGCACGCCCGCGAAGTCGACGCTCGGTCGGTAGCCCCGGACTCGTCGACGGGTCGCCGACCTCAAAGACGATGAGGTCGACCTCACGTGCCTGCAAGACGTCGCTGATGCCGGACAGCACGGTGGAGAAGAACCATCGGTCGATGAAGGGTGTGATTACGGCGACCGTGCCCGTGCGTCCGCTGGCCAGCCGCGACGCGCTCGGCGAGACGACGTAGTCGAGCTCGGCTGCGACCCGGCGCACCCGCTCGCGTGTCTCGGGGTCGACATGCGGCAAGCCGCGCAGCGCTCGGGACACCGTCGCCGTGGACACGCCGGCGGCCTGCGCGACATCGCGGATCGTGATGGACATCATTCCCCTTGCACGACGTTGCAGAGGGATTCGGCAACGTTGGCGGAGTGTACGGCCGCCGCCCCGCTTGCCGCAACCGCTTACATCACTCGCGGGCAAGCGCCCAGGCGATCCCGTCGAGGATGTCGTGCTCGCTGACGATCACGCAGGCGTGCCCCGTGCGTCGCATGATCTGCCGCAGGATCAGGGCCCCCCCGCCGATGACGTCGACGCGTCCTGGGTGCATGACCGGAAGCGCCGCTCGCTGCGTCCGCGTCATGGCCAGAAGCCGCCCGGTCACCTCGTCGACCTCCTCGGCGGAGATGACGCTCCCGTGGAGGGCCGCGGGGTCGTAGGCGGGCAGGTCGAGGGCGATGGCTGCGACTGTGGTCACGCTTCCGGCCACGCCGATGAGCGAGGCGGCCCGCGGGGCGGGAACGACGTCTGCGGCGCGCGCGATCGCCTCGTCGATGTCGAAGGTGGCCGTCGCAATCTCGTCGGCCGTGGGTGGATCAGAGCGCAGGCATCGCTCTGTCATCCGCACGCAACCGATGTCGACGGAGATCGCGTGCTGCGGCACGGAATCTCCCATCACGAACTCGGTGGAACCCCCTCCGATGTCGACGACGAGTCGCGGTGAGTCGGCACCGATTAGGCCTCGCACGGCACCCGTGAACGACAGATGCGCCTCCTCGTCGCCGGTGATGACGTCGGGTTGGACGCCCAAGCGCTGGCGGATCCCCCGCGCGAAGGCCAAGCGGTTGGTGACATCGCGGCTAGCGCTCGTGGCGACGAAGCGCACGCTCTCGGCCCCCTCGCGGCGAATGGCCTCCGCGTATCCATCGCACGCCGCGAAGGTGCGATCCAATGCCTCCTGGGAGAACTCGCCCGTGCGATCCACCCCCTCGCCGAGCCGGACGATCTCCATGCGCCGGTCGACATCGACGAGGGCGTCGTCGGCAACGTCGGCGATCAGCAGTCGAATGGAGTTGGTCCCGCAGTCGATGGCCGCTACTCGCACGAGACCGGCTCCCACCACGCGCCTACGCGTTGGCGTACCTCGTCGCCGAGAGGATTGGCTCCCGGTCCCTCCGCCAGGGCCTGTGCGAGGAGCACGTGGAGGCACTTCACCCGATCGGGCATGCCGCCCGCGGACACCCCGGCGATCTCGGGAACCTCCTCGATGGAGTCCCGGCGGGCTAGATAGGCCGCGTGCGCGCGGGCATAGGCGGACGCGAGTGCCGGGTCCTGCGCCAGGCGCTGCTCCATCTCGCGCATCACGCCACTGCCTTCGAGTCTCCCGACCGCCGAGCACGCTCGGGGGCAGGTCAGGTAGTACACGGTCGGAAATGGAGTTCGGTCGTCGAGGCGGGGAGCAGTGACGACGACATCCGGCTGGCCGCAGGGGCAGCGGTGCGCGACCTCGAGCATGCCGCGCGGCTCGCGACCAATCTGCCGCTCGACGACGGCGGCATCGGCCGAGTCGATCATGGGCTGGTGGGGTCTGCGAGATCGGCTTGACGAGTCGACTCCCACAGTTGGGTGTACCAGGGAATCGAACGCTGCTCTGCTGTCGTCTCGGGAGTAACGGGTCGATCATCGCTGCCGAGGACGACGTAGCCGACTTCGCCCGGGAAGACGAAGTGGAGCCGGCTGCGCGCCTGGGCGACAACAAAGGCCGGATCGTTCCAGTCCTCGAGTTCCTTCTCGAGGTCGGCCACACGGGTCTGAGCAGCCGCTACGTCAGCCTCGAGGGCAGCAATCTCCGCCCGCTGCGACAGCCACGCTCGGACCGGGATCGCCAGTGTCACCGCGAGGGCGGCCAGCACCACGATGAGAGCGACCGCCCGACCAGTGTGGACATGGCGGGACATCCCGCCATGATCCCACGCCTAGAGGCCAGAACGCGGGAACGCCGCAGCCCCGGCGTAGGTAGCGGCATCGTCGAGCTGCTCCTCGATGCGAAGCAACTGGTTGTACTTCGCCACTCGCTCCGAACGTGCCGGAGCACCCGTCTTGATCTGGCCGCAGTTCACCGCGACGGCAAGGTCGGCAATGGTCGTGTCTTCGGTCTCGCCCGAACGGTGGCTCATCATGCAGCGGTAGCCGTTGGTCTGCGCGAGGGTGACCGCATCAAGAGTCTCGGTCAGCGACCCGATCTGGTTGACCTTGACGAGCAGGGCATTGGCCGCGCCTTCAGCGATGCCGCGCGCCAGTCGCTCGGGGTTGGTAACGAAGAGGTCGTCGCCGACTAGTTGCACGCGGTCGCCGATGGCGTCAGTGCAGTGCACCCAGCCCGCCCAGTCGTCCTCTGCCAGCGGGTCTTCGATGGACACGAGGGGGAAGTCGGCGAGCAGGCCCTCGTAGTAGCCGGTCATCCACTCGCTCGATCGCTGTGCGCCTTCGAAAGCGTAGGCGCCATCGCGGTAGAACTCGGTCGAGGCCACGTCGAGGGCAAGGGCGATGTCGCGACCGAGTGCGAGCCCGGTCTGACCGATCGCTTCGGCGATGAGATCGAGAGCCGCGCGGTTGTTGGGCAGGCTCGGCGCGAAGCCGCCCTCGTCGCCCAGGCCGGTCGCATAGCCCTTCTGCTTCAGCACCGACTTCAGTGCGTGATAGGTCTCGGTGCCCCATCGCAGCGCTTCGCCGAAGGTGGGTGCGCCGACGGGCGCCACCATGAACTCCTGGATATCGACTCCGGTGTCGGCATGGGCGCCACCGTTGAGGATGTTCATCATCGGCACGGGAAGCACGTGGGCATTCGGGCCGCCGACGTAGCGATAGAGAGGCAGGTCCGACGAGGCCGCGGCTGCTCGGGCGACGGCCAGGGACACACCGAGCACGGCATTGGCGCCGAGCCGGGACTTGTTGGGCGTGCCGTCGAGATCGAGCATTACCTGGTCGATGAATCGCTGCTCGGAGGCGTCGATCCCGAGGATCTCGGGCGCGATCTCGTCTTCGATGGCGGTGACGGCGGCGAGCACCCCCTTGCCCGAGTAGCGCGCGCCATCGCCATCACGGCGCTCGACCGCTTCGAATGCGCCGGTGGAGGCGCCGGACGGGACGGCGGCACGCGCCGCACTGCCGTCGTCGAGCACGACCTCTACCTCGACCGTGGGATTGCCGCGCGAATCGAGGATCTCCCGCGCGATGACGTCGTCGATGCTGGCCATGGCCCGACCCTATCGACCCGCGGTCACAGTCCGAGGAGAGCCCGCAGGTGCCGTGGGCCGGGCGACCCGTGCGCGAGCAGCAGATCGTGTATCTGGCGATCGCTCCAGTCGGGATGGAGGACGCGCAGGTCGTCCACGATGCCCCGCACGCCCAGCCAGCCGACGAAGTAGGTGGGGAGCTGGCCGGCCGTCAACAGCGCACGACGCCACTTGCCGACGGCCTCGCCCTCCTCCTGGAAGCCACGCCTCATCAGCAGGTCGATGGCACCCGGCTCGTCGCTCTCGCCTCCGTGAACTCGGGCATCGAGGATCGGATTGAGCGCCATGCGGGCCTGCATCTTCAGCTGCTGGAGGCGCAGGCGCAGCGCGGCGTCGGGACGATCATCGGGCGTGTATCCACGCTCCCACATGAGGTGCTCGGCGTAGACGGCCCAGCCCTCGACGAAGACCCCGCTCATGCCGAAGCTGCGCACCTGCGACGCACCCGCCGCCCTCGCGTGCGCCAGTTGAAGGACGTGTCCCGGCATGGCCTCATGGGCGGTGAGGTCGTGGAGGAGCACGCCGTTGTACTCCCGATAGAACGACGCGACCCTGTCGAGGCTCCACCCAGCCGGAGTGGGCGCGACCGCGACGAAGGTGGCCACATCGGCCGTCTCGAGCGGCCCCGGCGCATCGCAGTAGGCCACCGAGAC
>JBJTIQ010000091.1:0-3799 GCA_046095085.1 Actinomycetota bacterium
CGGCGCGAGCAACGCCCCCGCGTCAGGTAAGTCGCGGCTGTGGATCTCCGTGGGCCGCAAGGCCGGCGTGACCCCGGGCGACATTGTCGGTGCGATCACCGGCGAGGCGGGCGTCAAAGGCAAGGACGTCGGGCCCGTCAAGGTGCAGGAGTTCTACACGCTGGTCGATGTGCCGGAGGCCAAGGCCCGCAAGATCGTCAAGGCGCTGAACCACTGCACGATCCGCGGGCGCAAGGCCAAGGTCAAACTCGACCAGGCCTGACGTTCCACGGATCGTCGACGTCGATGGAGAGCCCCTCACGATCACGGGAGGACGAGGATCGGCTAGTCCACCACGAGTGATTCGATCGCCTCGCGTGACGGCGTGCGCTTCGCACCCGCGGGCAGTGCGGCAAGCACCGCGGCCGCGGCACTGGCGAGCCGCACACGCTCTTTGAGGGCCCCTCCGTTGACCAACGACCACGCGTAGGCGCCATGGAATGCATCACCGCACCCGGTGGTATCCACCGCGGTCACCTCGAATGCACTGACGTGCACCTGGCGATCGTGCAACTCCCAGGCGTAGCACCCGCGTATACCGTCGGTGAGTACGACACTGCTACGCCGTTCATTCCACAGCCCTGCTGAGATATCCACGGGTGTTGAGGCACCTGTCAACGTTGCGCCGAAGCCGAGGGGAATGACCAGGTGATCAGCGGCGTCCACGAGCGCCAGGACCGAAGGAGAGGGATCGCGCTCTGCGTCGAGCACTACCGGCACGTCGAGGTCGCGCGCCCTCTCGATGACCTGCAGTGTTCCCGGGGGTGCGACACAAGCGTCGACGAGCACTGCATCGGCCACCGACAACGCGGCATCCACAAGCGCCTCCCCGGGCAGGGGAGTCGTTGCCAGGGTGGAGTCATCGAAGGCGACGTAGCGCTCACCGCCGGCTGTCACGGTGATGCGCGACATCACCGGATCGGCCCCTTCCACTCGCTCGATGAAGTCGGTTGAGATGCCGTGAGCGGTCAGGTCGGCCATCGCCTCGTCGGACGATGCCGATAGCCCCACCGAGCCGAGGTAAGCCGCCGGGTGGTCGAGTGATGCGACAGTGGCCAGCGCATTGCGCACGTTGCCGCCGAAGCGCGTCTCGGTGTGCACGACCCGGCCCTTGCCCGATTCCCACGTCGTCTCGGTGGCGAGGATGTGGTCGTGCGCGAGGCAGCCGAGCCCGATGATCATGCGCGGGTGATGGCCTGGTCAGCGTCGAGACCGTCGTGTATGACGGCGGCGTAGGCACGGGCTGCCTTCACCATGTCGGCCTCGCCCCAGATATTGCGGCCGACCACCGCGCCGCGCGCACCGGCTCGCATGCCCGCGTGGATCTGCGTCAGTGCACCCTTGAGGGTCGGCTCCTTGGGTCCGCCCGCCATCACGACCGGCACCGGACACGCAGCGATGATCTCGGCGAAGGCCTCTTCGTCGCCGGGGTAGCCGACTTTGATGACGTCGACGCCGGTCTCGATACCCACGCGCACGGCGTAGGCAATCTCGTCGGGGGTGAAGACGATCTTCACGCCTTCGGAGTAGTCGCGCGGGTAGATGTGGGCGACGACCGGCAACTCGTAGGGGGCGGCGTCTCGCACGGCGTCGGAGAGCCAGCGTATGAAGTCGCCCTCGGTCTCGCCGCGTACGCCGATCGCCACGGCCAGAGCGTCAGCACCGAGGCGTACGGCGTCAGCCGGGGTGGCGAGCCGATCACGGATGCGATCGTCGGCGGTCCAGTAGGAGGCTTGCACGATGAGCGCCGCCTGCCCTGCGTAGGCGCCCCACACGTGCTTTGCCGTGCCCGGGGTCATCGTCATCGTGTCCGGGCTTGCCTGCATGCATTGCTCGACCGCGGCAGGCAGATCCTTAAGGCCGCCCTCGCGGACGTTGCCGTAGCCCACGAAGTGGTCGACAGCAATTCCGAAGAGGTTGCCCGACGGATGCGCAAATAGACGCGACAGGCGGACGTCGGTTCCCAGTCCCACAGCGGGCACCTCTTCCGTCGGCTCGTGGGTGAACCGCGAGTTTAGCGAGGACGGAAGATGTGCACCGACCTACCGCCTGCCAGGGCCGGGCTTCGGAATCACCTTGATGAGCTCGCTGAACGTGACCGAGCCAAGACCGGTTGCCTGGTCGTAGCCCTTGGTGGCGTCGCAGCAGGCCGCCTCGATGAATCGCTGGTTGTTGCCCACGGTGACGTCGTAGAACACCGTCTTGTAGGCGGCGGGATTGGCTGCTAGGTCGTATAGCAGCGGGCTGACGAAGCCGAGGGGACCTCGCCCGGCCTTGCGTTCCGCGGCGGCGATGAGCGCCAGGTTGGCGGCAGTGAAGGGAGCGGCCGCGCTTGTCCCACCAACGGGGATGACCAGGAAGCCTCCGCTCGAGAGCGGGAGGGTGGTTGCCCAGCCAGGGTAGGTGGATGCGTGCGCTGAAACATCCGGGACTAGTCGACGGTCCTGTGCAGTCACAGGGCGCTGATACCAAGGACGCGCAGCCAATGACGTGCCACCCGTGCCAGCGCCCGCCCCGGGACCGTTCCACTGGGTGTCGTTCCACACGACCTCGTCGACGCGCTCGTTGCCCGCTCCGAGGACGATGCGCGTGCCGCCGACGCCGGTGACCCAGGGTGACGATGCCGGGTAGGCGACGGATGCGATGCGTCCGGATAGTGGCGGATCCGCCTGTTCCTGCGAGCAGACGCTGGATCCTCCATCCAGGGACGCCGCCAGCATCGTGACGCCGAGGACAGCGAGGAGCGCGAAGTGGTCGTCGGACACTGCTCGCTGGCTGTCCGCACCGACCATCGTGAGTTCGCATTGCGCGAACGACGTCGTGACAACGTCAGGAATGGGTGTGATGGTCGTGGTGAGCAGGTCCACGGACTCCACGAAAGACTGGTAGACGTTGGGCACCGGGGCGACTTCGACGTAGTCAATCCGGGTGGCCTCGGGCACGACACCCGCGATGACCTGCACGTCGAGATTGCCCTCGATCGCATCGTCGCCCTGCACCGGCTCCATGCCCACGCCGCGGCCGCCGGTGAAGCGAATGGTGGGGGCTCGATAGTCGAAGCACTTCGCCGCCTGGTCGCTGGCAACATCGAAGTAGGCGTAGCCCTGGGCCAGGTTGGCGATGCGCACCCCCGCGCCCCGGAGACCGCGATCGTGAAGGGCCGTGGTGCCGTAGGGCACGTTGAGTTGGTTGGGCGAATAGACCTGCTGCGGTTGCACTGGCGGCACGATGCAATCAAGGCCGGGCCCGAAGGGAGTGCCCAGGTTGACCGGGGTGTCGTCAGCCGCCCTGGGATAGGTCGGCGTCGGAGACTTCGACTTCCCTGCCGGTGGGAGCGCTGCGTCGGACGCGAAGACCAACCGGACGTGGTTGCTCAACTCCGGCGGCACGGGGGGATAGACCCCGTTGTCGACATCCTTGAGGTAGGACAGCATGAGCCAGGGAGGCGACTGTTGGACGATCGGCTCCTGCCCGTAGAGCTTCGTCCATGTTGACACCGGGGCGGTGAGGTTGGCCGTGAAACCCGTTGGACTGAAACGCACCGTCATGCCGAGTTTAGTTGCCGCGGCCTTCAGCGCCGTGCGCTGCGCCTGCGTCACCCCGAACTTCCCCGCCGCCTGCTCGAGCGTGAGGAAGTTGCGGTACTGCCTTCCGCCGGGCGTCGAGATGGCGCGAGCTGCGGCCAACAGGCCCGCCCGGTCGTACTTCAGCGCCACGGTGAACGTGGCGGTGTCGCGTTCGGCGACGGGTGCGGGCGCCG
>JBJTIQ010000092.1:0-9123 GCA_046095085.1 Actinomycetota bacterium
CCTCTACCGCTCGGTGTTCGGCGCCACGACCGAGGAGGAGGAGTGCCAGCGCGCGCTCGCGCACCTCGAGGAGGTCATCACCTTCGAGGGTCCGCAGACGATCGCGGCGATCACGCTCGAGTCGGTGCCCGGCACCGCCGGCATCTTCCCGCCGCCGCCCGGCTACCTTGAGGGCGTCCGGGCCCTGTGCGACAAGCACGGGATCATGTACATCGCCGACGAGGTGATGGCCGGCTTCGGTCGCACGGGCAAGTGGTTCGCGTTCCAGAACTACGACGTGCAGCCCGACCTCATCGTCTTCGCCAAGGGCGTCAACTCCGGCTACGTGCCGGTCGGCGGCGTGGTCATCTCCGAGCCCATCGTCGCGACGTTCCAGGATCGCGTCTTCCCCGGCGGTCTGACCTACTCCGGTCACCCGCTTGCCATGGCCTCGATCTGCGCGGCCATCGACACCATGCACGAAGAGGGCACCATGGACAACGCCGCGGCGATCGGCCGCAACGTCCTCGGCCCCGGCCTCACTGAGCTCAAGGAGCGCCACCCGATCGTGGGCGACGTCCGCGGCATCGGCGTTTTCTGGGCCGTCGAGCTCGTGCTCAATCGCGAGACCAAGGAGCCGGTCGTGCCCTACGGCGGCCCGGTCAGCGGCGCGCTCGCCGAGGTAAACGCCGAGTGCAAGAAGCGCGGACTGCTGCCCTTCGTCACGGGCAACCGCGTGCACATGGTGCCGCCGTGCAACGTCAGCGAGACCGAGGCCAAGGAAGGCATCGCCCTGCTCGACGAGGCGCTGTCGACCATCGATCACTACGCCCAGGTGTAGGTCGTCGGTCCAACGGTCGGACCCGAGGCTCGACGGCCGGTCTGCTACAGGCGAGCGGGGCCGCGTGGAGCGCGGCGGTACTGTGGGACGACGCCCCCTACGGCGTGGCCTACGTCGTCGCGCTCTGGACCCCGGCTAGCGGCGCGTCGTGACTGTCACGGTATTGCTCGCGGTCGAGCCCACCGTGAAGTAGACCGAGAGACTCACGGCCTTCCCAGTGCGATAGCGCCAGGCAAAGCCGCCCTTGTCGTCGATCTTCGGCTGACCGGTTGTGATGACCCTCCAGGGTCCCTTCTTGCCGGTGCGCACGTGCGGGACCACGGCTGTTCCTGGATCGATGGCGACACTTGAGCCCGTACACGTCACGGCAGGCTGCTTTGCGACAGTGGCCTTCCTGCAGGTGATCTCCAACGAGGCTTCAACAGGAGCGTTGCCGAGGGTCAGGAGTCCGTGGGTGATCGTCGCCGCATCGTGCGAGCCTGCGGGCGAGTACCCAAACCAGACATGGAGTTCGCCTTCCACTAGTTCGATCGATGGGTCGAAGACGCCACCATTGCCATCCGCCAGGAGCGTTGTCTTGCGCTGGACCCACGTCACGGCATCATCGGACGCCAAGAGCTGCAGCTGCTGATAGCCGCCCTTGCCCCCCGTTGTGGAGGCCACCATGACGAAGGTGCCATCCGGGAGTTCCAGCGGCGCTGGATCGACCAGGTCTTCATTGCCGTTGAGCGGCCCAACAGGCGTGCTCCAGGTCAGGCCGTCGGCCGACGAAGCAATGAAGATTCCGTGCTTGCCTTCCACCTTGTTGAAGTAGAGGAAGTACTGACCCGTGCTTGTCTTCATGACGTGCGGCACGCCACAGCCAACATCGTCGAGAAGCACCGCCTCCTGCACCGTCCACGTGCGTAGGTCGGCTGACGTGGCGTATCGAAGGACCTTGGACTTGGGAGTGCACGGCTTGGCGGGCGCGCCACCAGACCCTGGCTTCATCTCGGCGTAGTAGAGACGGTAACTGCTCGGCCCTTCCTTCACGATCGACCAATCGAAACCGGCGGGCAACACGGTCGATGTCGGAGACCAGTTGACACCATCCTGCGACGAGTACTGAGTGGGTGGCAACGAGGTGGTTAGCAGGTAGTACGTGCTGCTGGCCTCATCGAAGAAGACCTCCGGAGAGACCCCTGTCGGGGCGCCGGGGGGTGGTGGCACCGTGGCCACGAGTGTCGCCGCATCAATCGTCTGTTGGTTGGCCGTGAGCTGGGATGCGACAACCGGCGAGGCTCCCGTGGCCGCACCAAGAGTCACGACGGCGACGGCCAGGAGCACTCTCGTTCGGTACATGTGCAGACTGTACGGGAGAAGCGGCGGAGGTCGCCCACCAACGACCGACACAGGGCTCCTGCACCTGGACCAGCACGATCCCAACGCCATTTCCGTCTACCACCGGCATCGACCACCTTGTCGGCCTCCATGGCACGGGCCTCATCGCCCAGGGCGACAATCCGACCACCACGCATCAGCACTGCATCCGACGTCTACCACGACCCATCGGGCAACTGAAAACCCGTCCACACCCGGGTGTTGTCGATCCGGATCGAATGGGTCACGGCAGTTTCACCGCGGCTCCGGCACGGTCCACCGCGGCCTTCTGGAAATCGTTGAGCGCCTGCTCGGGCATGGTGTCGAAACTGGCATACAACTCGTGCACCACATCAACCGGCACGCCGGACATCTCGCTCAATACGGTGACTCCGCACAGCGGCACGTAGGTCGGCGAATAGCCACCCTCGTGGGTCATCATGAGTCGGCCCGAACACGCCTCATCGGCGACGTCCATCAACTGCCGGGTCAGGGCGCGATACCCCGACGCCGTCACCGACATCCTGCCCAGCGGATCGAGGCAACTCGCATCGAACCCGGAGGGCACGACGATCACATCGGGGGCGAAGGCACGCAGCGCGGGGACCACCACGGTCTCCATCGCGTACGCGTAGCCCCCGTTACCGGTGCCAGCAGGCAAAGGCACATTGATCGCATATCCGAGGCCCTCACCCTCGCCGCGTTCCTCGATCGATCCGCTATCACGGGGGAACAGGTCGTCCTGGTGCAGGGAGATCGTGAGCACATTCGGGTCGGTATAGAACGCGGCCTGGGTGCCGTTCCCATGATGCACATCCCAGTCCACGGTGGCCACCCGCAGATCCGGGTTCGCCGCCCGCGCCTTGGCGATCGCGATCGCCGCGTTAGCGTAGATGCAGAAGCCCATCCCGGTTTCCGGGCGTGCGTGGTGGCCGGGCGGCCGCACCAGGGCGTACGCATTCGTCACATCACCCGCAAGCACGGCCTCGAGCGCGGCGATCGACCCTCCCGCGGCCAGGGCCGCGATGTCATGCCCCTGCGGCCCGAAGGGGGATGTCCCATCACCGGCATCACCACCGCGCAGGGTCGCGCTTTCGGCCTTGATGCGCGCCAGGTGCTCGGCGGTGTGGATGCGCAGGATGTCCTCGTCGGTGGCCGGGTTGGGCACGATGCGCACCAGGTGGTCGGCGAGGCCGCTCACCTCCACTAGGGAGTGGAAGCGCTGCTTGGACTCCGGGGACTCGAAGTGGTGGTACGGCTGCATGACCAACCCGGGGGGCAACAGCCCCGCGTGCGAGCTGGTGTCATGCCACCCGTATAGCTCGTGCCAGACGTATCCGGTTGCCATCTGTCCTCCCTACGTCCAGGACTTCTCTTCCTGATCCCACGCACCACCAGGCAGTGTGCCCGGCTTGATGAACGCGTCGAGCACATTCGCCATGATGCGAGAGCAGTTGTTGTCGAAATCGAAGCATGGCAGCGCAGAGATCCACGCGATGGATCCCGTGGAGAACACCGCACCGTCGTTCACCGTGGTGAAGTACGTCATGTCCGCCCGCACCGATGGGCTCTGGGTTCCCAGGGTCCCGGGGTGGTTGAACAGGATGTCTTCGTGCACGCTCGCGTAGTTGTCCGACCACGAGGTCGATGACGCGAGCAACTTGGTGTGCGGGGGTGTACCCAACTCCAGGTCGTAGCGCTCGGTTTCCAATCCGGCCGCACCACCAAGGGCCAGACCAAAGTCACCGAACACCTCCCCCTCGACGCCGTCGAAGATCCAGGACACTGACCTGTGGTAGCTGTCGGGCATCCGGCGGTACGGGTGACATTCGTCGAAGCCCTGCGTGGTGAACCCGACACCGGTGAGCTTCTGCGGGGGCCGGGCGCGGTTGCGCCAAATCCCTCCGCGCTCGGCAGAGGTCTGGTGGTAGTACTCGCCGGGTTCGGCCTGCCAGGCGCGCATGCCGGCCTCACCCTTGCGCACCTCCATCAACTCCGGCTCACCGTCGCGGTAGGAGATCACCCAGTAGAAACCGTTGCCACCGAGATACATCAACCGACCACCGCCGGCGATGTAGTCCTCAAGGTTGTTCAGGCTCTGCTCGCTCCAGTACTCCGGGTGCGATCCGGTCAACACCACCGAGTACTGACTGAGCAGGTCCATGCCCTCACGTTCGAGATCATGATCGGTCGCGACGTCGTAGGAGTATCCCTTCTTCTCCAGCCAGGCGATCAGGGACAGGTCACGCGGGAACTGCCACACCGTCCCGATCGCCGAGGAACGCCACTTGGGCCGCATATTCAGGATCGGTCGCTTCCAGGACGTGAAGCACACCCCCGCGCCGTCGGAGTGGTGGTCGTAGGTGGACCGACCGAACTTCGGATCCTGGTAGTAGTCTGCCTCGGCCTCGGTCAGCACCGCCGGGTGGGACAGGATCGCCTGACCCACCGGCACGTGATGCACGATCATCTCGTTGGCGTACGCCAGGTACGAGTTTGTCGGCATCAGGAACAGAATCGGTGCGGTGGGGGATGCCGGGCGCACAAAGAACGGGATGTGATCCTCCGCGTCCCCCGATGTCACGCGCGCCGCGTAGGCACCGCTGCGGGTTCCCGCCGGCACGTTCCAGGTGAACGTGGTCTCCCACTCGCAGTCCATCACCGCATCGTCATGGAAGGCAATACCGCCGTACTCCCCCGGGGCCACCCGCCAGTCATCGTGCTTACCGCTCCAGTTGTAGCCGGTCATCGCGCGCACCGGACGCTGGATGCCCACTCCGTCGAGCCCATTACCCGAGACATCACGAACGACATCGTCGATGCCGGATTCCCCGTAACCCGCGGTCGTGTCCCAGCGTGCAATGTCCCCGCCATCACCCGCGCCACGGGCAAGGTCCTTCAGTCCGTCCACCGACAGGGCCCGGTCGAGGACACCGGCCCGATCGATCTTGCCGTTGTAGAGGAACTCCTTGAACAACCCGCGCACAGGTGCGGAGTTCTCCGCCGCCCCCCACAGGAACGGACTGGATGCCACCGCAGGCTTCACGCGCAACTTCTGCTCGACTATCGAGTAGTGGTCGAACGGCGCCACCTTGCCCAGCCGGCCGTTGTACGGGTTGACCACGGCCTCTTGGATCAACGCGGCATCCCCGGACTTCGGGTCATAGGACGCGGCGACGAAGTACCAGGTGTGGTGGACCATCGGGACCGGGGAGACGATCTCGTCGGTGTCTGTGCCGTCGCCCACCCAGAAGGACAACCGGCCCTCACCATCGATACCCATCGCATAGCCCGCGTTCTCGTGCAGGGCGAACTGGCCGAGGATCACCTGACGGCCCTTGGTAGGGGTGGTGGGGAAAACGTACGCCCATACCGTCATCGCGCCCCCGCCGGCCAGCCGACCGTTGGGATCATCGACGACCACGGCGTTACCGACATCCACGAACTGCTTGCGCACGGGGTGGTCACCGGCACAGTTGGAGGCGACGGTCTCCTCGAGGTAGCCGGGCCCATCGGGGTGCTCGTCACCGTGGATGATCCGCACGATCTCCACGTGCGCGGTGGCCGCGTTGTCGGCGCTGACTTTGAAGTCAACCGATTCCCCCGGGGCGACACTGAGCTTGTCGGTGTATCCGGTGAGTGCGATCTTTGCCATGGTTTCTCCGATCCCTCAGTGTGCTCTCAGATCATTGACGCGGCGCAGGAAGACGGCGTGGTACGCCTCGTCCAGGCTCGCATATTTCTTGTCATCGACGATGCGTGGCGGCACACCCGGCAGGCCACTGAGGGCCACCACGCGGTAGGACTCGAAGGGGACTTCGCAATACACCACGTACTTGTCCGGGATGGGTGCCTTGCGGAAGTAATTGAGCATGCGCTCGAGGCGATCCGAGTGCTGCCCCAGCGGCTTGGCCTCGTGCTCGGCGATGAGCTCCGGGCTGATCCAGGACCGCAACCGATCGCGCAGCGACCGCTCGAACACCCGGCCGACGATCGCGGACTTATCGTGGATCTCCGGAGCCTGCTGCGGAAGGAACTCGGCATACCTGCTGGTGATACCCGCCCGGTAGAGCGCCTTGCGCCGGTCGCGGATCTCCTCGATCTGCGCCTTGAGCCCGAACAGGCCGTTGCGGGTGAACAGCACAGAAGCCAAGGCCAACACCCCGACGAGCACGATGCGCCAGGGACCCCAGTCGGTGAACCACTGGGTGATGCCTACGACGATCACGGTTCCCACCACGGCACCCTCGGCCCGGCCCAACCCGCCGATCACGATCATCGCGAGTAGGAGCAGCAGCAGTTCCAGGCTGAAGATCTGCAGCGACGTGCCCCCGATGTAGGTGGCGTAGAACGCGCCGAGGAAGCCGAGCATCGCCGAAGCGATGATGAACACCCGGGTGCGTTCCTTGTTGAAGTCTATGCCCAGAGCCGAGGCGAACGCCTCATCCTCCTTGGACGTGGCCGCCGCGCGCAGCAGGATCCCGGTGCGCCCACCGTTCACCCACCGGTACACCGCCAGCGCGATAAGCAGCGCGATGAACGCGGTCAAATACAACAGCGACTGACCCAGGCGCGTGGTGAGCAGGTCCGAGGGGATGATCCGGCCCACCCCGAACAGCGCACCGTTGAACTTCCCGCCCAGCTCATCGGACTGGGTGACGAAGTTGCGCATGAACTCTGACAGACCCAGGGTGAGCAGCGCGTAATACAGGCCGTCCAACCTGCGCGCGGGCAGGGAGATGATCCAGCCCATCAGACCACCGAGCACCGCGCCCACGAGCAGCATCAGCGGCCACGGGATGGCGTAGGTGACCGAGAGGTACCCGGCTCCGTATGCACCGACACCCACGGTGGCCAACGTGGCGAAGGACTGCAGTCCCGCGGTGCCGATGATCAGCGTCCACATCACGTTGATGGCGGCGTAGATGCAGATGATCCCGAACATGGTGAAGAACCGCTCGGATGCGATTCCGAGGGGCAGCAGCAATAGCGCCAACAAACCCACCGACCAGAACAGCGGCTTCTTGTCGGTGAGCACCATCTCTCGGCGCAGGGTCTTGGGGTTGTAGCGGCCGGAGAGCTTCAGCATCGAGCGCTTGGTGCCGGGCCAGCGGCGCCGCTTGAACACGCGCGCGCTGTTGACCGGCCAGTGCGGGCGCCATGCCCGACGGCCAACGAGGCGGGGTGTCTCACTCACGGACGTCCTCCAGCAGACCACCGAGGCCGCGCGGCCGGAAGATCAAGATCAACACCACGATCGCGAACAGCACGAAGGGCACCAACGACTGCTGCAGGTAGCGGGCGGTCAACGCCTCGGCCAGGCCGATCAAGCCCGCCGCGGCCACCGTTCCCGGGATGGATCCCAGGCCACCGGCCAGCGAGATGATCAACCCGGTAGTCAGCGGCTGCACACCGGATGTGGGGCTGACGAAGAACACCTGCGCCAGCAGCACCGAGGACAACCCGGTCAGCGCCCCGCTGATCGCCAACACCCGCATGCCGGTGCTGCGCACCGACACCCCGACCACCGCGGCACCGAGCGGATCCATCATCATCGCGCGCATCTGCAGGCCGCGCCGGCTGCTGCGCATCCACAGGATCACGAGGGCCAGCATCACCGAGGCCACGATGATCGTGCCCAACTGCTGGTACGACATGCCCGCGGGACCGATCTCGATGCGGCCCTCGCCGAATACCGGGGGCAACGGCTTGTTCTGCGGGCCGAACAGGATCAACCAGATCTGCGTGCCGATCAGCGAGATGGCAAGCGTTGCGATCAGGCTGCGGGTTCGGAAGTTATCCCGGTCCTGCAAGGGCAGGAACGCGATCGCACCGACGAACAATCCTGCCAGCGCCGATCCGAGCATTCCGAAGATCAACACGCCCGCGGAGAGACCCACGCCCTCCAGGCCCCACCCCTCTGCATACTGCGCATACAGCCACGCGGTGTAACCGCCGGCGGTGAAGATGAATCCCTGGGCCAGGTTGAGCATGCCGATGCTGGCCCAGGTCAGGGAGATGCCGATCGCGATCAGGCCATACATCGACGCGAGCACCAGTGCGCTGATCACCACCTCGATCACAGGTGCACCCCCGCTGCCGGTGGCACGTCGCCCAGCGCTTCGCCGACGTCGAGTTTCAAGTCACCCGCGTGCATGCCCAGCACGCGGTCCACACGGCCTTCAATCAATGGCAGGTTCTGCTCGGCGATGATCATCGCGCCATCACCCAGGTCAATTTCCAAGAGCGCCGCAACGAGGTTCAACGAGATTTTCGGCGCCAATCCCAACGACGGCTCGTCCACCAGATAGAGCGATGCATCCGACATCAACGCCCGGCCCACGCTGACCATGCGGCGCTCACCCCCGGAGAGGGTGCCCGCGGTCTGGCCGAGCAGCGGTGCCAACGGCGGGAACACTTCCAAGATCCGCTCGCGCCGCTTACGACGCGAACGCCAGGTGGCTCCGGTGTACGCGCCGGAGTCGAGGTTCTCGCGCACCGACAATCCAGGGAAAATTGCATCGCCCTGGGGGGCGAGCGCGATCCCCCGGCGCACGATCTGCGGAGTCTTACGGCCCATGCCGTGGGTGCGACGACCACCGATCTGTTCCCCGCGGAACAGCACCGATCCATCCTGCCACCCGGTCAAGCCGACGATGGCGCTCAAGAACGTGGTCTTGCCGTGCCCGTTGAGTCCGACGAGGCCCAATCGCTCGCCGGGTTCGATGGTCAACGACAGATCGTGGAGCACACGCACGGGCCCATATCCCGCGGACAAACCTTCGATCTCAAGGATGGCCATCACGCCACGACTTCCCCGGTGATCGGAACATCGAAGTACGCCTGGCGGACCTGCGGCTCGAGGAACACCTTCTCGGGGGGACCTTCCGCGATCACCTGCCCGACGTCGAGGACCAACACCCGCGAGGCGACCATCGCCAGAA
>JBJTIQ010000093.1:0-5096 GCA_046095085.1 Actinomycetota bacterium
GAGGGCGGTCGCGAGTTGATCGATCGGCTCAACCAGGACTACACCGGCACGGGCCGCTACACCGGCGACGATGGCACCGACAACGTCCGGGTTGTCTGCCGAATCACGCCGGAGAAGGTCGTCACGCGCCTGCCCCACTAGGGCTCATCACCATCGCTGCGACGCCGAGTGTGCGCTTGCGTGCGTCGATAAGGCCCGAATCGTGCCCGGGAGCGCACAGTCGACGCGGGTTCGGAAGGCCACTCCTCTACCCTGTCCGGGTGACCCTGCGCCTCTACGACACCGCATCTCGCGCGGTGCGCGACTTCGAGCCCCTCCAGCCGGGGCGCGCGTCGATCTACCTGTGTGGGGCCACCGTGCAGGCTCCCCCTCACGTGGGGCACATTCGCTCCGGCCTGGCCTTCGACATCCTGCGTCGCTGGCTCGAGGCCTCGGGCTACGACGTGACCTTCGTGCGCAATGTCACCGATATCGACGACAAGATCCTTCAGCGCGGCACTGACGAAGGCGTCCCGTTCTGGCAGGTGGCGATGCGCAATGAGCGCGCATTCACCTGGGCCTACGACGTGCTGGGCTGCCTGCCTCCCACCTACGAGCCTCGGGCCACCGGTCACGTGCCCGAGATGGTCGAGCTCATGCAGCGACTCATCGATGACGGCCACGCCTATGCGGCCGATGGCGACGTCTACGTCGACGTGCGCTCCTTCGCCAACTACGGCGCGCTCAGCGGCCAGCGCCTCGACGACATGCAGCCCGCTGCCGACTCTGATGCGCAGATAAAGCGTGACCCCCGCGACTTCGCCCTGTGGAAGAGCGCGAAGCTCGGAGAGCCGCAGTGGCAGACGCCGTGGGGCCCGGGACGTCCGGGCTGGCACCTGGAGTGCTCGGCGATGGCCTCGCGCTACCTCGGGCCGGCGTTCGATATCCACGGTGGCGGCATGGACCTGCTCGTCCCCCATCACGAAAACGAGATAGCGCAGTCGAAGGCGGCGGGTGATTCGTTCGCGCAGCACTGGATGCACAACGCGTGGGTCACGACGTCGGGGGAGAAGATGAGCAAGTCGCTCGGCAACTCCCTGCTGGTCTCCGAAGTCGTGCAGCGCGTGCGCCCGGTCGAGCTTCGCTACTACCTCGGGTCGGCGCACTACCGCTCCATGCTGGAGTTCTCCGATGAGGCCATGTCGGAGGCGGCCGCGGGCTATCGCCGCATCGAGGGCTTCGTGCGTCGTGCCGAGGAGTCGCTCGGCATGCCCGAGTCCGTGCCGGTCCCGGATGCCTTCGCCGTGGCCATGAACGACGACCTCGGGGTGCCCCAGGCCCTCGCGGTCGTCCACGACACCGTGCGAGTGGGCAATGCGGCGCTCGCAGCCGACGAACTCGTCGGCGCTCGCGAGGCACGCGATGAGGTCGTGGCCATGCTCGACGTCCTCGGGCTCAATCCCTATGCCCTGCCCTGGGCCGCGCAGTCCGATGACGGTGCTGCGCGGCGCGCCCTCGGGCCGCTGGTCGACGTCGTCCTCGCCCAGCGTGCTGCTGCGCGCGATCGCAAAGACTTCGCTGTGGCCGACGCACTGCGCGACGGGCTGGCTGCATCGGGCATCGTCGTCGAAGACACCCCCGTCGGACCGCGGTGGTCACTCGCCGAGGAGGGCTGATGGCCGGCAACTCCCAGCGCCGCGGGGCGATGCGCAAGGCAGGCTCGAAGAAGGGCGCCGTCGTCGGCTCGGGTGGGCAGCGGCGCAAGGCGCTCGTGGGCAAGGGACCGACCCCGAAGGCGACCGAACGCACCGGCCATCCCGCTTCTCGGCGAGCGAAGGCGGCCGACAAGGCGAAGGCCAAGTCCGCGCCCCGTCGCTCCAAGGACGCCAAGGACGTACTGCTCGGGCGCAACCCGGTGGTCGAAGCCTTGCGCGCCGGGGTTCCTGCGTCCGCCCTCTACGTCCAGCAGTTCGTCGACACCGACGATCGGGTGCGAGAGGCCGTGCAGATTGCCGCAGACAAGGGCATGCCGCTCCTCGAGGTGCCGCGCACCGAGCTCGATCGCATGTCCGGCGGCGGAGTGCACCAGGGCGTGCTGCTCACCGTTCCCCCCTACGACTATGTCGACCCAGCCGATCTTCTCGACACCCCCGGACGCATTCAGCCGCTGATCGTCGCGCTCGATGGAGTGACCGACCCGCGCAATCTCGGAGCAATCGTCCGCTCGGTCGCAGCCTTCGGTGGCAGCGGCGTCGTGATCCCCGAACGCCGGTCCGCGGGTGTCACCGGTTCGGCCTGGAAGGCCAGCGCCGGGACGCTCGCGCATGTGCCGGTGGCTCGCGCGGTCAACCTCACTCGAGCGCTCGTCGCCTACCGAAAGGCCGGCTGCACAGTGCTGGGCTTGGCCGCCGACGGCGACATCGACCTTCCTTCGCTGAGCGCCGACCTTGCCAGCGGTCCGGTCGTGCTGGTGGTCGGCGGCGAGGGCACGGGGCTCGGCCGTCTCGTCGGCGAGACGTGCGATCACATCGTGTCGATTCCCATGGCTGCCGCGGCGGAGTCGCTCAATGCGTCGGTTGCCGCGGGCGTCGCCCTCTATGCGATCGCGTCGCTGCGCTCGGGCTGAGAGGACTTGCGCGGACCGAGGAATTGCGCGACGAGCGGGAAGATCAGGACCGAGAGCGCCCCCGCCCCCACCAGTGCCGCCCCAACCTCGGGCTTCATGATTCCCGCGCTCACCTCGATGCCCGTGACGGCGACGATGATGGGCAGGGCGGTGGCCACGTAGAGCGAGAACCGCGTGCGCTCGCGGGTCTCGGGGATGGCATGCCGGTAGATGACGAACTGCGGGACGCCGCGAACCACGAGCAGCAAGACCGTGAAGAGGATGAGCAGCTGCGGGTTGTCGATGATCGATTGGATATCCAGCTTGGCCCCCGAGACAACGAAGAAGAGCGGAATGAAGATGCCGAAGGCGAGCCCCTGAAGCTTCGTCTGCAGCACCGTGCCCTCGCTTGAGGCGAAGATCTTGAGCACAACCCCGGCGATGAAGGCACCGAGGGCCACGTCGAGGCCGAAGAGCTCGGCAATGGTCACAAGGGCTATCAGCAAGAGCACGGTGAGGCGCACCGCGGTCTGCGAACTCGTGCCGTGTCCGCTCTCGATGACCTTGACGAGACGGTCGTTCCGTAGCCAGGTGGGAATCTTCACGAAGGCGAAGGAGATGGCGGCGAAGAGAACCAGGGTGACCACGCCCATGGCGGGACTCTTCGTCGTGAGAAGTATCGACATGGCCAGGATCGGGCCGAACTCTCCGATCGCACCGGCGCCCATGAAGTACGTGCCGAAGGGTGTCTTCAGCAGGCCTTTGTCTCGCAGGACCGGAAGCAGGGTGCCGAGCGCCGTGCTGGTGAGGGCGATGGCTACCCCGAGGAAGTCGCGGATCACGCCGAGCCACTCCAGGATTCCGGCGGCCAGGCAGGCGAGTGCGGCACTGACGAGCCAGCCGGTCGCGGCCAGCTTGCCCGAGCGGCCGCGGATCGCATGCTTCTCGAGTTCGAGGCCCGCGGCAAAGAACAGGAATGCCATGCCGATCTCGGCCATCAGGGCGATGGCCTCGCTGATCTGAATCCAGCCGAGCAGGGACGGTCCGAGGATGATTCCGGCGCCGATCAAGATGACGACCTCTGCCACGGCCAGGCGCAGCAACCCGACGATGAGTGGCACCGCTGCGGACACAGCGAAGATGACCAGGAGCGAGGTGAGTTCGTCGCTGAGGTCAAACGCTTCGGACGCTCCGAGCACCGATCGCACCTCCCGTCAGGCGTCTTCGCGCGCGAGCATAACGTCGAGAGGCCCTCGACGAAGGTCGTTGACTAGGCTCGCGGCATGGCCTTGGCGCGTGGCAACCGATGGGCCGTACTCGCCGTCCTTGCGGGGGCCCTTGCCGTCATCTCCCTCGACAACACCATCGTCAACGTCGCCCTGCCCGTCCTCCAGGAGGAGCTGGACGCGACCACGGCCCAGCTGCAGTGGGTTGTCGACGCCTACTCCGTGATGTTCGCCGGCACGCTGCTCCTGGCCGGCTCGCTCGGCGCCCGTTTCGGCCGTCGCCGTGCCCTCCTCATCGGCCTCGTGGTCTTCGGGAGCGCATCCCTCGCGGCGGGCTTTGCCAACCACGCGCTCACCCTCACTGCCTTCCGGGCGATCATGGGGATCGGCGGCGCCTTCATCATGCCGTCGACGCTGTCGATTCTCACGAATGTGTTTACTGATCGCCGCGAACGCGCCCAGGCAATCGGCATCTGGGCCGCGACCGCCGGCGCCGCTGTTGCCATCGGGCCCATCGTCGGTGGCCTGCTCGTCGAATACGTCTCGTGGCACGCGATCTTCTGGGTCAATCCGCCACTCGTGGCCATCGGCATCGTCGCCACGCTTCGCTACGTGCCAGAGTCGCTCGATCCGAGTCGACCGCGTCTGGACCCACTCGGCGCCGTGCTCTCGACAGTCGGCCTGGTCGCGCTTGTCGTCACGGTGATCGAGATCCCCGATGCGGGCATCGACCTCCTCACCGTCACATCGTCTGTCGCGACGGTGGTCTTCCTGAGCGGCTTCGTGTGGTGGGAGCTCCGGGCCCCGCGACCGATGCTGCCCATGAGCCTGTTTCGCAACCGCCTCTTCACCGTCTCGGTCATCTGCGTCGCTCTGGTCTATGCGGCGCTGATGGGAATGATGTTCTTCCTGCCCCAATTCCTCCAACTCGTCCAGGGGAACACCCCCGTCGAGTCGGGCGTATCGATGCTCCCTGGTGCCGGCGGCATGCTCATTGCGTCGCTATTCAGTCCCCGCGTGGCCGAGCGCATCGGCACGCGCACCACGGTGCTGATGGGATTCTTCCTCGTCACCGTTGGCTTTGGCATCGCAGCCTTCATGGATGCAGGATCGCCGTACATCCTGATCGGTGGGAGCCTCGGCCTCATCGGGTTCGGGCTGGGGATGGTGCTGCCGCAGGCGACCAACGGCGTGCTGGCCGCAACGCCGCCGGAGCGCGCCGGCATTGGCGCTGCTGTCAACGATGGCATGTCTGAACTCGGTGGCTCGCTGGGCGTCGCCATCCT
>JBJTIQ010000094.1:0-5674 GCA_046095085.1 Actinomycetota bacterium
AGATGGAGAGATAGCTCAGGGGCACGGCCGAGGTGTGAGCGTATTGACGCCCCTGCCAGGTGAAGGGCCGAAGACGATCGGACATGACGAGGGCACGATGTGCCGTCGTGTCGCGCGTCTGCGTGAGCAGCACGTTGGTGACGCCTCCCTCATGCTGGTTGTCTCTACGGAGACTCTAGGTCCTGGCACAGAGTGCAGGGGCCAGAAAGGTTCTCCGAGCCCCAACCCCCTGAGGCGACGCCGCAGGGGTCACCGGAGAGCGCCTAATGGCACGTCTCTCCCCCAGACGTGTTGGACCAGCAGTTGCTCCCGCCAGTGACGAGTTCGAGGTCGGCGTCGCTGAGACTTACGCTGGAGGGGATGGTCAGGTGGATCTGGGTGAGGGATTCCTCGTGCAGGACTACGTGGACGTTTTCGGGGATGTCGAAGCCGACGACCTCGGCGACGACCCCGCGGGGATCAGCGAGGAGTGCCTCGCGGAACTACGTGTCGGCGGCGATGCGCTCGCCTATGATCGCCTCGACCTCTGAGCGAGTGGGTGCTGCCATGAGTTCTCCCCTTGCGTCGTTGCTGGATGGTGATGCCCGCAGTCTTGCCCACCGCGACTCGGTTGTCCTCAACGGGTCCAGGTCGGGCAAGGGGAGCAGCAGGTCAGGAGCCGCACTCGTTGTTGCTGCAGCCGTCCCAGTGCTGATTGCCCCCGGCGACGAGCTCCAGGTCGTCGTCGCTGAGGTCTTCGACCGCCGGGATGGTGAGGTGGATCTGGGTGAGGGACTCCTCGTGGAGCACGACGTGCACCGACTCGGGGATGTCGAACCCGACAATCTCGGCGACGACGCCGCGAGGGTCGGCGAGCAGGGCGTCGCGGAAGGCGGGGTCGGCGGCGATGCGCTCGGCGATGATTGCCTCGACCTCAGAGCGGGTGCGAATTGCCATGGTGGGCCTCCTGAATAAAACGGACTGAAGCGAGACTACTCACCCGGACAACGTCACGCACAGCGCACCACTTCCCTAGGCGGAGCGCACAGCGCTACGCGTGCGACACCCCCAAGTTGTCGTTTATGCCTGGGCGGCGCTGCAACTCGGAGCGTTCAGAGTCCAGGGTATTGCGCCGCATTACGCAGCAATTCCTAGGAGGAGCGCACAGCGCTCAGTGGGCCCTAGTGCGCGACTACCTGGACTGAGTGACACGCCCACGCTGCTCGCAACGCGCAGCCCAGGCATTCCTGCTTGGCAAGACTTTTTGGTTCGGAGACTGAGATGCTTGCCGTCTCGGTCCACCCTGGCCGGGCTGACGAGGGGTTTTCCCATGGCTGGTCCCACCCGTTCACAGGTCGAGGCGATCATCGCCGAGCGCATCGCCGCCGACCCCGCTTTCCGCGACGCGCTGCTTGCTGATCCCCGTGGCGTGCTCTCCGAGGCGATCGGATTCACCATCCCCGACAACATCCAGGTCGTCCTCCACGAGGAGTCGCTGACGCAGATCCATCTCACTATTCCCTCGAGAGATCACCTCAACGATGCGGATCTCGAGCTCGTCGCCGGCGGGATGTGCTGGAGCGAACCCTGTTATTGCTGAAAGCTCACTCGGTCAATCCTGACCGTAGTTCGAGGAGGACACAGATGGCGGTTCCCAGTCGCTCTGAGGTCGAGGCGCTCATCGCGGAGCGCATCGCCGCCGACCCCGCTTTCCGCGACGCGCTGCTTGCTGACCCCCGCGGCGCGCTCTCCGAGGCGATCGGATTCACCATCCCCGACAACATCCAGGTCGTCCTCCACGAGGAGTCGCTGACGCAGATCCATCTCACTATTCCCTCGAGCGATCACCTCAACGATGCGGATCTTGAGCTCGTCGCTGGCGGGATCTGCTGGAGCGAACCCTGTACGGTTCCGCCTGATGATTGCTGAAAGCTCACTCGGTCAATCCTGACCGCAATTCAAGGAGGACGTAGATGGCCGTTCCGAGCCGCTCTGAGGTCGAGGCGCTCATCGCGGAGCGCATCGCCGCCGACCCTGCTTTCCGCGAGGCGCTGCTCGCCGATCCTCGCGGGGTGCTGGCCGAGGTCGTCGGCTTCGGCATCCCCGACACCGTGCAGGTCGTCCTCCACGAGGAGTCGCTGACCCAGATCCATCTCACCATTCCCGCGGCTGAGGACCTCAGTGACGCCGATCTCGAACTCGTTGCTGGCGGGGGCGGCTGGGGAGGCATCAACTGCTGTTCGACCTAGCGGCTGACTCCCACCGCTACGTGGAATGCTCGGCGTACTTCTCGAGATCGTCAGCACGTCGGAGCCCCGCTGGCGCTGCTCGAGGGGGCGTGGGAGCCTTCCGGCGTGGATGACCAGATTCCCCCCGTGCCGTGGTCGGCGCGCTCGCCTCAGCGCTACGTCTTCGCGGCTATCGCGGTCATCCTCGGCATTGCCATCGTGGCTACGGCCCTGGCCTACATCCGCGCCGGGACCGGCGGGGTAGTGCCTTTCTTGATGATCACTGTCGGCCCCGTGCTTGCCGTGGTCTACGTCTACTACTTCGGCTTCCGCAAGTTCGACGGCCCTCAGGGCTCCTGAGGCGGTCGTCGTCTAGTTTCGAGTCATGACGGACCTCACTCGCCGCCGGCTGCTCGGCGCCGCCGGACTCCTGACGGAAACGTGATCTAGTCCTCGGCCGACGATGTTGGCCGCTACGGTCGGAGCGTGCCCGCCACCGACGCCGCAACCGTCGATTACTTCGACCGCCACTGCCACGAGTACGGGCGCAACCGCATCAGGGGCGTCGCCAAGGTCTTGCGCCCCCTGGTAGGGCCGCAGGCGCGGCTAGTGGATGTGGGCGCCGGCACCGGGGGCAACCTCGCCCGACTGTCGAAGGCACTGGGCGTTCGCGACATCACCGCCCTCGACGCCAGCAGCGAGACGATTGCGCGCGTCGGCAGCAGGCTGCCCCACGCGCGAACCGAATGCGTCTCCATTCTCGAGCCCCAGCAACTTCGACATCTCGCAGGCACCTTCGACGTGGTGCTCATGGCGGCGGTGCTGCACCACCTAGTCGGCTCGACGCGGGCCGGAAGTCATCGGCTAGCCCAGGAAAGGCTACGCAACGCTGCTTCCTTGGCCAAGCCGGGTGGCATCGTGGTCGTGCTCGAGCCGGTCTTCAGCCCGCGTGGCGCCTGGATTCGAGGCCTGGATCCCAGTGGCGCTCTCTTCTGGCTGAAGCGAGCCGTGACCTCGGTCACCTCCGAGCGGGTGCCGGTGCTGGGCTACTGGAACAACATCGGCGCGCCCGTGGTGTCGTTCTACAGCCACGCCCAGGTGTCTTCCATGGTGGTGTCGGCCGGACTGACGCCCGTGCACCGCGACGTGCGCAGGCAGTCACTGGGCTGGGCCGACGCGGTCATCGAGCGCGGAGATGCCACATATGTCGCGCAGACGCGCAAGGTCGCATAGGGGGAGTGGCGCTTGGCACCACCCGGGTCGCGCTAGGCCTCGGGGGCCTCGACCACGTCGGCGAGCCGGTCGGTCTCGTCGAGGACCTGGGCGGCCTGCGGCTTGAGGGCATCGGCGTGACGGCCCCAGTGGTGACCACAGAAGAGGAGCTCCCCGCCATTGACGAGGGTGACGCGCACATAGGCCTGGGCGCCGCAACCATCACAGCGGTCAGCGGCAGAGAGCGTGGGGGCCAGTGTCGACGTCATGCTCGGGTACCTCCTCGTGGCTACGTCCGATGCAACACTCTCACACGCCGAATCTGTTCCCGCTCATCGAGGCGAGGCGACACACCGGTCGCTTGTGACTGGCTTCACACGATCGGGAGCTGTGGAGCGCCTACCCGGGCGCCCCCCCGGCGTTGGCTAGCCTGCCATCGTGCCCGCTCAGTCTCGGGCGGCCAAGGGATCGGCCGCCACGCCGCGTGCCCGCAAGGGCGGGGCCGACGACGCGGGCGGCTACAACGCCCGCGACCTCGCCGTCCTCGAGGGTCTCGATGCGGTGCGCAAGCGCCCCGGCATGTACATCGGCTCCAATGACGGTCGCGGCCTCATGCACTGCCTGTGGGAGATCGTCGACAACGGGGTCGACGAGGCGATCGCCGGTCACGCCAAGAAGGTGGAGGTGACCCTCCACGCCGATGGATCGGTGGAGGTCACCGACGACGGTCGTGGCATCCCCGTCGACGTCGAGCCCAAGACCAAGCTCAGTGGCGTCGAGGTCGTCATGACGAAGCTCCACGCCGGCGGCAAGTTCGGCGGCACCAGCTACGCCGTCTCCGGTGGCCTGCACGGTGTGGGCGCATCGGTCGTCAACGCCCTGTCCGAGCGACTCGACGTCGAGGTGGATCGCAGCGGCAAGACCCACGGCATCTCCTTTCGACGCGGGGTGGCGGGGGAGTTCGACGGCCCCAAGCCTGGATCGGCGTTCCAGCGCCGCCACGGGCTGCGCGTCGTAGGCACGGTTCCGCGCTCGCGCACCGGCACACGGGTGCGCTGGTGGGCCGATCCGCAGGTCTTCACCAAGGACGCCGAGTACGACGTTCAGGCCCTGCGAGACAGACTGATCCAGACCAGCTTCCTCGTGCCCGGTCTCACGGTGACCCTGCGCGATCTGCGGGCCGGTGAGGACGTCGAGTCCTTCACCCACAAGGGCGGTGTCACCGAATACGTCGAGCACCTGTCCGCGGGGGATCCCGTCACGGGCGTGATCCGGCTGCACGGCGCCGGCCACTTCCACGAGACGGTGCCCGTGCTCGATGCCCAGGGGCACATGACCTCGCAGGAGGTCGAGCGCGAACTCACCGTCGACATCGCGCTGCGCTGGATGTCGGGCTACGACACCGACGTGCGTTCCTTCGTCAACGTCATCGCCACGCCCAAGGGGGGCACCCACGTCGCCGGCTTCGAGCGGGCGCTGGTCAAGGTGCTCAACGAGCAGGCCAAGTCTGCGCGCGTCCTTCGCTCAGCGGATGAGTCGATCACGAAGGAGGACGCACTCGAGGGGCTCGTGGGAGTGGTGGCTGTCCGTGTGCCCGAGCCGCAGTTCGAGGGCCAGACCAAGGAGATCCTCGGCACCCCGGCGGCGTCGCGCATCGTGTCGCAGGTGTTGGCTAAGGAGCTCGCCAAGTGGATCACCAATCCGCCCCGCGGGGAGAAGGCTTCGAGCAAGGCACTCCTGGAGAAGGTGGCTGGTGCCATGCGTGCCCGAGTCGCGGCACGCACGCAGCGTGACACCCAGCGGCGCAAGACCGCCCTTGAGTCGTCCGCCCTGCCGGCCAAGCTCGTCGACTGTCGCAGCGAGGACATCGAGCGCAACGAGCTCTTCATCGTCGAGGGTGACAGCGCCCTCGGCACCGCCAAGATGGCCCGCGACGCGGAGTTCCAGGCGCTGTTGCCGATTCGAGGCAAGATCCTCAACGTCCAGAAGGCCTCGCTGGCCGACATGCTCAAAAACACCGAGTGCGCCTCGATCATCCAGGTGATCGGCGCCGGGTCCGGACGCACCTTCGACATCGACCAGGTGCGTTACGGCAAGGTGATCTTGATGTCCGACGCAGACGTTGATGGCGCCCACATCCGCTGCCTGCTGCTCACCCTCATGCACCGCTACCTGACACCGCTCCTCGAGGCCGGTCGCGTCTACGCCGCGATGCCCCCTCTTCACCGCGTCGAGGTCCCAGGGTCAGGCGGCAA
>JBJTIQ010000095.1:0-5636 GCA_046095085.1 Actinomycetota bacterium
ACAGGTCGCGCAGTCGGCTCCGTCATCGAAGACGCGCTTCGCGACTACCTCGAGCGAGCTCGGGTCGCCCAGGCCACCGACGTCGGTCCCCTGCCCAGCATCAAGTCAGGAGGAGTGCGGCCGGGCGTGGACCTGAACGACATGTCGGCCGTGATCGACATCATGGATGAGGGCATCGGACCTGATGCGCTCCGTTGACGTCAGCGTCCTCGTCTACGCCTTCGACGCCGACTCCACTCACCATCAGCAAGCGTTGCGGTCCCTCGAGGAATGCGCCGCAGCATCCGAGCCCCTGGTTCTCTTCCCCTTCGTCCTTGCCGGTTTCATGCGCGTCACCACCGACCGACGCATCCTGAACTCCCCGGCGTCACCTGCGGAGGCGCGCGAGTTCATCGATCGCCTACTGGCCTGGCCCGTCTCACGCGTGGCCGAATCCGGGGCGAGGTGGTGGGACACATTCAGCTCCCTCGCTAGCGAGTACCAGCCGCGAGGAGCCGAAGTGAGTGACGTGACGTTGGCGGCACTGGCGATCGAGCATGGTACGACCCTGGTGTCGTTCGACCGTAGTTTCGCCCGCTTCCGGGGGCTTAGGTGGATCAACCCGGCGGAGCGTGTCTAGTACCCCATCGTGTGGTGCGCGAGGGGGGAGTTGAACCCCCACACCCTTTCGGGCACACGGACCTGAACCGTGCGCGTCTGCCTATTCCGCCACTCGCGCTCCGCCCCGTTTCCGAGGCCCTCCGAGGGTACAGGCAGCCAGGGTCAGGCCCCACGGCCGCTCCCGTAGGTTCTAGGCATGAACCGCATCGGCACCTCCGACCTCTCGGTCTTCCCCCTGTGCCTAGGCGGCAACGTCTTCGGCTGGACCGCTGACCGCGCCACGTCGTTCGACATCCTCGACGCCTACGCGCACATGCGCGGCAACTTCATCGATACGGCCGATGCCTACTCCTCCTGGGTGCCGGGCCATGCCGGCGGCGAGTCAGAGGAGATCATCGGAGCCTGGATGGAGGCGCGCGGCAATCGCGGCTCCATGGTGATCGCGACCAAGGTGGGCAAGCTGCCCGACCTCGAGGGCCTCTCGCGCGAGACGATCCGCAAGGCGTGCGCCGAATCCCTGCGGCGCCTGCGCACCGACTACATCGACCTCTACTACTGCCACGCCGACGATCCAGAAGTGCCGCTGCAGGAGACCCTCATGGCGCTCGCGGAACTCGTCGATGAGGGCAAGGTCCGCTATATCGCGGCCTCCAACTACTCGACCGAGCGCCTTGCGGAGGCATTGGCCGTGTCCGATGCCATGGGGATCCTGCGGTTCGTCGCCCTGCAGCCGCACTACAACCTGGTCTGGCGCGACGAATACGAGGGCGAGCTCATGTCCCTGTGCGAGCGCGAGGAGATCTCGTGCCTGCCCTACTTCCCTCTGGGCGCGGGCTTCCTCACCGGCAAGTACCGCTCGTTTGATGACATTGGCGACGGACCGCGCGCACCGCGGGTCAGTGCCTACGCCCACGATCAAGGGTGGCGCACGCTGGCCGCGATCGACGAAGTGGCCGCTGAGCACGACGTCTCCAACAGCGAGGTCGCCCTGGCCTGGCTCATGCACCAGCCGACCGTGGCTGCCCCCATCGTGAGCGTCACCTCGCTCGCTCAGCTGGGCGAGGTGCTGGACGCCGTGCATCTGGAACTCACGGACGCCAACCTGGCGACCTTGAACTCCGCCTCCAGCCCCTGACGTCCCCTCCCTGTGGATACCGCCCTTGACCAATCTTGGTCAAGGGCTCAGACTGGGGCGATGGCCCACACCGTGAACGTCTACGAGGCGAAGACGCGTCTCTCCGCCCTCCTCGCCGAGGTTGAGACGGGTGGCGAAGTCGTCATTGCCCGCGCGGGGCGGCCCGTCGCCCGGCTCATCTCCATCGACGCACCCATCCGGCAACGACAGCCCGGGGCGTGGAAGGGTCGAATTCACATCCAGGACGACTTTGATGAACTCCCCGACGAAGTTCTGCGCGCATTCGCTGGACAGGGCGAATGAGGCTGCTTCTCGATACGCACGTTTTGCTGTGGTGGCTGCAGGATGACCCGCTGGCTGTCGAAGCAGCCGCAGTCATGGCAGACCCCACCAACGAGATCAGTGTTTCGGCCGCAAGCATCTGGGAGATCAGCATCAAGAAACAACTAGGCAAGATCGATATCCCTGACGATCTCGTCGACCAGTGCCGCAAAGAGGGGTTCTCGCTACTGTCCATGGACGCCCGACACGCAGAGCGGGCCGGTTCACTTCCCCTTCACCACACAGATCCGTTCGACCGGATGCTCATTGCCCAAGCGGAATTGGACACACTCCTTCTGGTGACACGTGACAAACGACTCGCTGCCTACGGCGTACAACTGCTCCCTGCCTGACCGGGTGCCTTACTCTCTCGGCATGACCGCTCCCCGGGTCCTCCTCGCGACACTGCTCGTCCTTGCGTTCGGGCTGGGGGGTATTCCGGCCGCGACAGCAGCACCAGGGTCGTCGTACATCGCCGTGATTGATGCAGGGAGCAGCGGCACGCGGCTGGCGCTCTTCGAGCAGGGAACCGGGGTCTCGGTCACTCAGATCTTCCGCGCCCCCAAGAAGACTCCGGGACTGTCGTCCTTCGCGCCCAATGCCTCCGCCGCAGGGCCGGACGCCGTACGGCCGCTTCTCGACCAGTTACGAACGCACCTGGACGGCCAGGGAATCGTCATCGCCGACGTGCCCGTGGCACTCCTCGCGACCGCGGGCATGCGCAGGCTGCTACTCAGCGACCCAGTCGCGGTGCGGGAGATCTTCGCGAGCACCCGTGCCACCATCGAGGCGTCCGGCTTCCCGCTGCGCGCCAACAGAATCCTCCCGGACGCGCAGGAGGCGCTGCTGGACTGGCTCGATGCCAACGCGCACGCGGGCACGCTGGCTACGCCGAGCAAGGACATCGGCATCGTCGAGGTCGGCGGGGCATCCGCTCAGGTCGCCTTCCGCTCTCCTCGCGCGACCGGTCCCGGCGTCTCGTCCGTGCGCGTGAGTGGCACGGACATCCACGTCGTCGCCATCTCCTACCTCGGCCTCGGTGTCAACGAGGCTCGGGGGTTCATGCAGTCGGCAGCATCGGGCGGTGAGGTGTGCTTCCCCAACAACGCCTCAGGCACAGATCCCGTCGACTACCTCGCCTCATCGACTACGCCAGTGCCCTCCGCCCAGGCCGACTTCCGCGGCGCGCCATGCGGTCGCGCCTACGCCGCCGTCGTCACGGATGTCGCGGGTGCCTACCCGCGCGCCGTGCGACCCCGCAACGTCTCCGACCTGCCGGGGTTCGCCCGGGCCACCTTTGTCGGGCTCGGCTCGATTCCCTCCGTCTTCTCCGACTTCGGGATCGCCCCTGAGGTCGACGAGCAGCGCGCCCTGCAGACGGCCGTCCGCACGAACTGCAAGGGCACAGATGCCTGGGCGAAGGTGCGCGCGCTCTTCCCCGCAGGCTCGCAAGGTTTCGCGGAGACTCAGTGCTCATCAGGCGCTTACCTCGATCAGTTCCTCTTCAGTGCCGTCGGCGTCGGCTTCGATCCCGCACGCTTCGACGCGCAGCCCGCCCTTCCGGGCGGAGAGCCGACGTGGTCAGAGGGATACGCCATCACCGTGCTGCATCCGTAGGCTCACTGCATGACACGCGTCGCCGTCGAGGTTGCACCCGGCGTACACGTCATGACCTCGCGTCGCTACGTGACGACATCGACCGTCGTCCTGGCTGGAGACGAAGCCCTCGTCGTCGATCCCTGCTGGGATGCCGACGAACTTGCCGGAGTCGCGGGATTCCTCTCGTCTGCCGACGCACGTTGCGGTGCTGGGCTCGCCACGCATCTGCACTACGACCACGTCATGTGGCATGGGGATCTCGGCGAGCCTGCGCGCTGGGCCACCCCGTGGGCAGCCGCCCAATGGGCTGCCGACCGCGCATCCCTGATTCAGCCGCTCATGGGCGACATCCCCGATGACCTGCTCGCCATGGTCGGCCGCGTGGCCGCGATTCCCGCCGAGGGACTGCCCTGGCACGGACGTGAGGTAGCCCTGCACGAGCACGACGCTCATGCGCGCGGTCACCTCGCCATCGAGATTGTCGATGCGGGTGTGCTCCTAGCCGGCGACATGCTGAGCGACGTCGAACTGCCGTATCCGGACCCCGACGAAACGGATCTCACGACGTACCTCGCCGGCTTGGACCGCCTCACCGACGTCGTACGCCGCTCCCGCGTGCTCGTGCCAGGTCATGGGTCGCCGACATACACGCCGATGGAACGCCTTGACGCGGACCGCCGCTACCTCGATGACGTGCTCGCCGGACGACCGGTCGACGACCCCAGGCTCGCGGATCCGGAGATGCACGCCATCCACGCCCGCACGGTGGAGCAGGCGCGGGCTACGGCCTGACGACGATCTCGTTGGACTTCGTCGCACCCGACTGCACGTAGACGGTGATCGGCTTGGTCGTCGCCTTCTTCCAGGTGAAGGCCCCGGTGGCGCTCACCTTGACCGCGGAGGCCTTGGTAAACGCCTTGGCACCCTGCACCTTGAAGTAGGGGGTCACCGACGCTCCTGCCGTCAAGCCCGTGGAGGTGCCGGAGATGATCACGCCCTTCTTCTTGCCGACCGTGCCCTTCTTGCCGGTGATCGAGATGGACGGCGCCGGCGTTGGTGGGGCGCTGATCGTGACGGTCAGGCTTCCGGTGACCGTCGGCTTCTCCGCGATCGCCGCAGCCACCGCGAACGAGCCGGACTTGCCGGCAACGACCGTGACTGTGAGATTGCCGAGAGCGTCGGTGGCGAGCACGCGATCCTTCCCACCGCCGGCGAACTCCGCGCTGCCGGTCAGTGTGACCGCCATGTCAACTCGCGGGAGGCCAGTGTCTTCAGCGCTGGCTGCGCGCACGACGTAGGAACTCGTCGAGGAAGCGAACGCCGTCGCGGTGCCGGTCACCGTGACCTTCGCATCGGCAGGAATGGGTGTGGAAGGAGTAAGGGTGACCGCGCCGCCCCAACTGCTGAAGGGGATCCAGCACGAGGTGACGTGCACGCCGACGTCCCACGCGTCCTGCGGCGGGAGCACGGCAGCGAACTGCAGACTCGATCGCTTGCCCGCGGCGGTCCACTCCTCCGCCAGTGGGCGGCACACGGCATCGGCTGCGGCCTGGAGGGCCGATCCTGGATAGGGAGCGCCCGCGGTGCCATCGACATCACGTCCGGCATCGACCATCACCCAACTTGAGGAGGTGCACGCGCGCGTGGGCAGCGTCGTACCCGTGCTCGGCTGGGTGGGCAGACACGCAAGGAGCCAGCCCGCGCCCTCGCTCGCCGTCTTCTGCGCGGCGGCCCCGGTCCACGACTGCGCCGTCGCCAGGCCATCGGCGTTATCGCTCGTGACCCCCACGATGCACTGCACGGTGCGCGTCCCGGCGTTCCACTGCGCATCCGTCGGCAGGAGCACCGAGAGATACATGCGGGTCGGGATCGTGGCCCCCTTGATGCCAAGGTGGTCCAGTGCCTCGGCCAGGGCGGTGGTCGCCTCCGACGCGGCGCACATCGTGTTGAGCTGCTGCGCGGTGACGAATGCCTGCGACGG
>JBJTIQ010000096.1:0-5507 GCA_046095085.1 Actinomycetota bacterium
GACCAGTCGCTCGCCGTCGACGACAGCCGGGGCCTTGGGCCCGCCGAAGCGGCGGCCCTCGCCGGCGGCGAGCCCGAGGCCGGCGGCCGGCACTAGCGCGGTGCTCCCGGATGGATCGGGCCTGAGGTGGCGGTCAGCCGGTCCCCCGACCCGCCCCAGCGGGCCGGGCTGACCTCGGCCGCGATGGTGATCGCGGTCTCCTCCGGGGTGCGCGCGCCGAGGTGCAGACCGATCGGCGAGTGCAGGCGGGCGAGTTCCTCGTCGGTCATGCCGGCCTCCTTGAGACGCCGCAGACGGTCCTCGTGCGTACGTCGCGACCCCATCGCACCGACGTAGCCCGCATTGGTGCGCAGCGCGACCTCCAGGGCGGGGACATCGAACTTGGGGTCGTGGGTGAGCACGCAGATCACCGTGCGTGGGTCGACCGGCTGACTCGCCAGCCAGCGGTGCGGCCAGTCGACGACCACCTCATCGGCCTCGGGGAACCGACGAGGCGTGGCGAAGATCTCGCGCGCATCGCACACGGTGACGCGGAAGCCAAGCACCTTGCCCACGCGGCACAGAGCGGCCGAGAAGTCGATGGCGCCGAAGATGTACATGCGCGGTGGGGGTGCCAGGCTCATGACGAAGACGTCGAGCCCGTCGCCGAGCCGCTCGCCTTCGGGGCCGTAGTGCAGGAAGCCCGTGGTGCCGGACTCGAGCATGCCGAGTGCGTCTGCGCCGACGGTGGCATCGAGACGGTCGGTCCCGAGGCTTCCCTCGGTCGCGCCGGGACGGATGACGATGTGCCGACCCAACGCCGCGCCATCAGGGCCGCGCACGACGGTGGCAATGGCGACGGGCTCCTCCGCCTCGACACTGCGCACGACTCCGGGGAGTTCGGGCCACGTCTCGGAAGTGACCTGCTCGACAAACACCTCGAGGATGCCGCCGCACGTGAGGCCGACGGCAAACGCGTCATCGTCGCTGACGCCGTAGGTCTCGAACCGGGGAACGCCGTCATCGAGCACCTCGTGGCCGAGGTCGTAGAGCGCTCCCTCGACGCAGCCGCCGCTGACGGAGCCGATGGCCTCGCCTCCTGCCGTCACCATCATCGAGGCACCGGCGGGGCGCGGGGCCGACCGCCAGGTGCGCACGACGGTGGCCATGGCGCACGGCTCCCGCCGCTCATAGGCGGCAGCAAGCTCGGCGAGGATCTCGCGCATGTCCCGGCCCCCTTTCGGTGAACCTGTGTGGCAGGACGTGCTGGCGAGACCAATAATGGCCCAATGCTGACAAGGGGCGAACCGAGGAAGGCTGACGGGGCCGGCTTTGCCGGCTCGCCGGGCCCCATCGTTCGCCTCGCCGACGTGGTCAGCGAGCCGATCTCCGCCGCGGCCACGGCCGCCCTCGTCAGCGACACCTCCGCCGGGGCCACCGTGACCTTCTCGGGCGACGTGCGCGACCACGACCATGGCCGCGTGGTCGAGCGACTCGAATACGAGGCCCACGAGAGCGCCGCGCAGGTGCTCGCCGAGGTGGCCGCTGACGTCGCGGCCCGCTACGACGTCATCGCGCTCGCGGTCGTCCACCGCGTTGGCCCGCTGGCGATCGGGGATTGCGCTCTGGCCGCAGCCGTCAGCGCCGCCCACCGCGGCGAGGCCTTCGCGGCGTGCACGGCTCTGGTCGACGAGGTCAAGGCCCGAATCCCCGTGTGGAAGCACCAGCACTTCGACGACGGCACCGACGAGTGGGTGAACTGCGCATGAGCGAGCACGAGACGCGCCTCATCGATACCTACGGCCGTGGCCATCGCGACATGCGCGTGTCCCTGACCGACCGATGCTCACTGCGGTGCACCTACTGCATGCCGGCGGACTTCGCGGACTGGATTCCCAGCGCCGAACTCCTGACGACCGACGAACTCATGACGGTGCTCGAGGTCGCGATCGACGAGGGCATCGATGAAATACGCCTGACGGGGGGCGAGCCCCTTCTGCGGCCCGATGCCGTCGACGTCGTACGCCGCATCCACTCCCTTCCCCGACCCCCGCGCGTCTCCATCACCACCAACGGGCTCCGGCTCGCCGCCCAGGCCGGCGCCCTCCGCGATGCCGGCCTCGAGCGCGTCAACATCAGCCTCGACACCCTCGATCGCGAGCGCTTCAAGAAGATGACCCACCGCGACCGGCTCGACGACGTGCTCGCCGGCCTTGCCGCCGCCAAGGCCGCTGGCCTCACCCCGGTCAAGGTCAACGCCGTGCTGATGCCCGGCGTCAACGACGACGAGGCCGTGCCCATGCTGCGCCGCGCCCTCGACGAAGGCTGGCGCCTGCGATTCATCGAGCAGATGCCGCTCGACGCCGGCGGCCTGTGGAACCGCGCGCGCATGATCACGGCTGAGCAGATCCTCGACGACCTGTCGTCCGCTTTCGATCTCACGCCGGTCCCCGTGCGCGGATCCGCTCCCGCCGAGGAGTTCTTCGTCAACGGCGGCCCCGAGACCGTCGGCATCATCGCGAGCGTGACGCGGCCCTTCTGCGGCAACTGCGATCGCATGCGCCTGACGGCCGACGGTCAGCTGCGCAACTGCCTCTTCGCCCGCGACGAGACGGATCTTCGCGCGATCCTGCGCGACCCGGATCTGACGGACGATGAGATTCGCGACGGCATCCGTGCACGGCTGCACTCCAGCGTGGCCGCCAAGCTGCCCGGGCACGGCATCGACGATCCGGCGTTCATCCAGCCCCCGCGGCCCATGAGCGCCATCGGCGGCTAGCGGTCAGCCTCCGGCGAAGGGCGGGAGCACGTCCACGCGCGAGCCCGGCGCCAAAGGCGACGCCGCATCGACGGTCGCCACCCCATCCACGAGCGTGGAGCAGCGCTCCAGCACCGCTGTCAGGCCCGGGTGCTGGGAGCACGCCTCACGCAGGACGTCGCCGAGGCTCCCGGCGCTGACCTCGATGACCTTCACCCCGGCTGCTGACCGAGCAGCGGCGTAGAGGTGGACCTCGACGGGTCGCGGTGCGGCGGTCATGGGTCTAGTGTCCAGGGTCAGAAGGGGCGTGTGATGCTGGCCCCACCGCACCACCGGTCGCCTCTCGGGAGTCGTCAATGGACCTCAACAACTCGTTCGTCGTTCCGGCCGACATCAACACTGCCTGGCAGACCCTCCTCGACGTAGAGGCCATCGCGCCCTGCATGCCCGGGGCCACTCTCGAGTCCGTCGACGGCGATAACTTCACCGGGTCGGTCAAGGTCAAGCTCGGCCCCGTCAACATGACCTACGGCGGCAAGGCCCGGTTCCTCGAGAAGAACGAAGCCGAGCACAAGGCGGTCATCGAGGGCACCGGCAAGGAGACCCGCGGCTCCGGCACTGCCTCGGCACTGGTCACCTGCCAGCTCGTCAGCGAGGGCTCCAACCAGACCCGGGTCGACGTCGTCACCGACCTGACCGTCACGGGCAAGCCTGCCCAGTTCGGCCGAGGGGTCATGCAGGACGTGGCCGGCCGCATCATCGAGCAGTTCTCGGCCAACCTCGCCGCGACGATGGCTGCCGGTGCCGCCTCCTCCTCCGCATCGGACTCCACGGGATCGGCGACGCCGACCCCGCTCCCCCAGGTCGCCGACAGCATCGACCTGCTGGGCACGGCCGGGGCCCCGGTTCTCAAGCGCGCCATTCCCGCCCTCATCGCCGTCGTGGCCGTCGTCGGCATCATCTGGCTCATCGCAAGGCGTCGAGGCTAGGCGCGAAGCGAAGCGGCCATGAACGCCAACTCACGCGCTCTTCGCGCGACCACCGATCGCCTCCGTCGCGAGCGCGTCCCGTTCGTGCACGCCCGCGTCGTGCTCGCCGAGCGGCCTACCTCGGCCAAGCCGGGCGACGAAGCGATCGTGCTCGCCGATGGAACGATCGAGGGATTCGTCGGTGGTCAGTGTGCTCTGGCCACGCTGCGCGCGCAGGGCCTCGCTGTCCTCAACAGCCGTGAGAGCACTCTCCTGCGCATCGCACCCAGCCCCGAGCCCGATCAACCCGGCAAGACCGTCGTGCACAACCCCTGCCAGTCGGGGGGGACCCTGGAGATCTTCATGGAACCCGTGCTGCCCGCTCCGCTCGTACGCGTGCAGGGAACGACGCCGATCGGCGTCGCCCTCGCCCAGGTCGGCGATTCACTCGGCTACGACGTCCAGACGTGGGACGCGGCCGACGCTGGCGACCTGTCCACGACCGACGCGGTCATCGTCGCCTCGCATGGCAACGGCGAGGAGACTGTGCTCGAAGCCGCCGTGCGGTCCGGTGTCCCCTACGTCGGGCTCGTCGCGAGTCGCAAGCGGGGCGCTGCTGTGCTCCAGGCCCTCGACCTCACCGACGCCGAGAAGGCGCGCATACACACCCCGGCCGGACTTGATATCGGCGCGCGCACCGCGGAGGAGGTCGCGCTGTCGATCCTGGCCGAGATCATCGCCAATCGCGGCAGGCAGGCTCGCGAGGCTGCCGCGCCATCCGTCGGCACGGCCGTAGATCCCGTCTGCCACATGGACGTGGTCACGGTGCCGAGCTCCCTGCATGCCGAGGTCGAGGGGGCGACCTGGTGGTTCTGCTGCCAGGGATGCCTCGACCGATTCGTTGCCAATCCGTCGGCCTTCGCGAACTCCTAGGTCGCCATGCACCCCGCCGACGACCTGGCTGACCTGCTGCCCGACATTCCTTCGCTGCAGACCCGACTTGCCGACGCCGGCTACCTCGCCGAGCCGGGCCTCGCGACCGCGCTCTTCTGTGCCGTTCGCCTCCCGCAGCCGCTGCTGCTCGAGGGCGAAGCAGGAGTCGGCAAGACGCAGTCGGCCAAGGCCCTCGCCGAGATTTTGCAGACCCCGCTCATCCGCCTACAGTGCTTCGAGGGCATCGATGCCGCCGAGGCACTCTACGAGTGGAACTATCCGCGCCAACTCCTCGGCATCCGCGTGGCCGAAGCACGCGGTGACGACGTGGCCGAGACGAGCCTCTTCGGGCGCGAATACCTGGTGGAGCGGCCCCTGCTGCAGGCGATCGAGCACCGCGGGCCGCGACCGGCGGTACTCCTCATCGACGAGGTCGATCGCGCCGACGAGGAATTCGAGGCCTTCCTCTTCGAACTCCTCGCCGAGTCGGCGGTGACCATCCCCGAGATCGGCACCCTGCGCGCCCACCACAAGCCAATCGTCATCCTCACGTCCAACCGCACGCGCGACCTGCACGACGCGCTCAAGCGACGCTGCCTCTACCACTGGATTGACTACCCCTCGCTCGAGCACGCCACTGAGATCGTCCGCATGCGAGTCCCCGAGGCCGACCCCACGCTGGTATCCGACATCGCCTCAGCGGTATCGCGCCTGCGCACCCTCGACGTCCAGAAGCCCCCGGGCATCGCCGAGGCGATCGATTGGGTGCATGCGGCCATCCTGCTCGGCATACAGGAATTCGATGCCGAAGCTGTGCAGCGCACCCTCGGCGCGGTGCTGAAATACCGGGAGGACCACGAGGTCGCACG
>JBJTIQ010000097.1:0-3065 GCA_046095085.1 Actinomycetota bacterium
TGCGCGTCCTACGCGGCGAAGGACTCGTGGTGAGCGGTCGCGGACGCACGAGCACGATCGCCGCGCCCCGCGTGCGCCAGAGCCTCGACAGCCTCTACTCGCTCTTCGACAGCCTCGAAGGCCAGGGCATCGTGCAGGACAGCATCGTCTTGCGTCTGGCCCGGACCATCAACGCGACCATCGCCGCCTACCTCGACCTTCCTCCCGATGCCGACCTCGTCGTGCTCGAGCGCGTGCGCCTAGCCAACGGCGAGCCCTTCGCCCTCGACACCTCATGGATGCCCGCGGAGATCGCCGCACCACTGATGACGCGCGACTTCACCCACAGCGGCCTCTACGCCGAGCTCAAGCGCATCGGCGTGGTCATCGATGCCGCAACCGAACGCGTCACAGCCGTCGGTGCCGCGCGGCATATCGCCGACCACCTGGGCATTCCCGCGGGGTCGCCGCTCTTCTCCATCGAACGCCGCGCGGCATCGCGCGGGCAGGCCGCCGAGTGGCGTGAGACCTTCGTCCGGGGCGATCGCTTCGCGCTCGAGTCGTCCTGGGATCCCGGCTCCGCGCACATCACCGCGACCACCGGGGACACCGGATGATCGCGCTCGCCGCTGTCCTGGCCGTCTTCATCGGCATGGCGGTCGGTCTCCTCGGTGGGGGCGGCTCGATCCTCACCACTCCTCTCTTGATCTACGTGGTCGGGTTCGACGCCAAGCAGGCCATCGCTGCCAGCCTCTTCGTCGTCGGCGTCACATCGGTCTTCGGCCTCATCAGCCACGCGCGGGCCAGCAGGGTGGTGTGGCGAATCGGTCTGATCTTCGGAGCCGCCGGCATGGTCGGTGCGTTCATTGGCGGGCAGATCGGCTCACGACTGCCCAGCACGCTGCTGCTTGCCGCCTTCGCCGTGATGATGGGTATCACGGCCGTCGCGATGATCCGTGGGCGCAAGCAGGTGCCCGGCACCGCGCACAAGGGTCTGCCGGTCTTCCGCATCCTGCTCGATGGCCTCGTGGTCGGGTTCGTCACCGGGCTCGTGGGCGCAGGCGGCGGGTTCCTCGTCGTGCCGGCGCTCGCCCTGCTCGCGGGGCTTGCCATGCCCCGAGCCGTCGCCACATCGCTCCTCGTGGTTGCCATGAAGTCCTTCGCGGGATTCGCCGGCTACATGTTCACGTTTGGTGGTGATTCCTTCATCAGCTTGAATCCCGCAACGGAGTTCAACTGGCCGGTCACCCTCATCGTCACAGGTGGCGCGATCATCGGCGCGCTCATCGGCAGCGCCATCGTGGCCAGGATCCACCCCGACAGGTTGCGCAAGGCCTTCGGCTACTTCGTCTTGGTGATGGCCGTCTTCATCCTCAGCCAGCAGATCGGCTACGCGCTGCTCGACTTCGCCAACGACAGCTGGATCAACGCGGCCGAGGTCATCGCCGGAGCCATCGCCATCGTGGCCGTCGTCACCTGGATCATCCGGCGTCCGGCCCAGGTGGCGGTCGCCGACTTCGATGAGCCGATCGCCGACTCCTCTCCTTCTCCATCGCGAGACACCAAGGCTCCCTAGCCCCACTCGGCGTACGGTAGGGCCGTGGCGGAGCACGACGCGATCCTGGAGCAGATTCGCTCCTCGATCATCGGCGAGGACAGCGTGATGCACGGGCCGTTCGGGCCGCGCCGCGTGACCTATGCCGACTACACCGCCAGCGGCCGGGCGCTGAGCTTCATCGAGGACTTCATCCGCGGAGAAGTCCTCCCTCGCTACGCCAATACGCACACGGAGGCCAGCGGCACGGGCCTGCAGACCACGCGGCTGCGCGAAGACGCCAGACGGATCATTCGCGATTCCGTGCACGGTGACGATTCCACATGCGTGATCTTCGCCGGGCAGGGTTGCACGGGCGCGATCGATCGCCTCGTCGGCATCCTCAACCTGCGCATTCCGGCTGACCTCGATGCCCGCTACCACCTCAGCGACGCCATCCCCGCCGATGAGCGTCCCGTCGTCCTGGTCGGGCCCTACGAACACCACAGCAATGAGCTGCCCTGGCGTGAGTCCATCGCCGACCTCGTGACGATCCCTGAGGACCGCGACGGCCACATCGACCTCGATTCACTCGAGGCGGCGCTGATGGAGCATCGGGACCGGCCGCTGGTCATCGGTGCCTTCAGCGCTGCCAGCAATGTCACGGGCATCCTCACCGACACCGATGCCGTCACCGAACTCCTGCACCAGTACGGCGCCCTCGCGGTGTGGGACTACGCGGCGGCTGCACCCTACGTCGACATCGACATGCACCCCGGCGAACGCGCGATCGCCAAGGATGCGGTGGTGCTGTCGCCGCACAAGTTCGTCGGCGGACCTGGCACGCCGGGCATCCTCATCATCCGGCGCGAACTCCTCGCCAATTCGGTGCCCGTGGTCGTCGGCGGCGGTACCGTGGCCTACGTCAATCCCGAGGAGCACGTCTACCTCGACGACCCCATTCATCGCGAGGAGGCCGGCACGCCCGCAATCGTCGAGTCGATTCGGGCCGGGCTCGTCTTCCAGCTGAAGCACGCGGTCGGCACGACCGTGATCAAGGAGCGTGAGGATGAACTCCTGACGCGCGCGTTCACTGCGTGGGGCGAGCATCCTCGCATCGACATCCTCGGCAATCGGGATGTCGACCGGCTATCGATCGTCTCGTTCACCATTCGCGCCACCGAGGGCGGATACCTGCACCACAACGCGGTCGTCGCCATCCTCAACGACCTCTTCGGCATCCAGGCACGGGGTGGCTGCTCGTGCGCCGGACCCTACGGCCACCGCCTCCTCGGGATCGACCTCGAACGCTCGCATGCCTTCGAGAGCCAGATCCGGATCGGCTGCGAGGGCATCAAGCCCGGCTGGGTGCGCGTCAACTTCAACTACTTCATCGAGGACGAGGTGGCCAACTACGTCATCGAATCCGTCCGGCTCGTCGCCGACTCCGGCGAGCGCCTGCTTCCGCTCTACCGCTTCGAGCCGGCCACCGGCCTGTGGCGTCACCATCTCGGGCCGGTCGAGCCGCCCCTGCGCATGACCGACCTGTCGT
>JBJTIQ010000098.1:0-2662 GCA_046095085.1 Actinomycetota bacterium
TCCGCGGGAACGACGAGTTCCCACCCGAGTTCGCCCACGTAGGTGATGCGGCTCGCTCGCGCGGTGAAGTCGCCCACGTCGACCAGGCGGCTCGCCGCGAAGGGAAAGGCCTCCGCCGAGAAGTCCGAGGTGCTGACGCGCGACAGGAGCTCGCGACTGAGCGGGCCCATCACGCCGACGACGGCGTAGGCGCTGCTGACATCGACAACGCTGACCGACATGCCGGGCTCGACGTGACGTCGGAGCCAGTCGGCATCGCGCACCGGTGACGCGGCGCCCGTGATCCACAGGTATTCGTCATGGGCAAGCCGTGTCACAGTGACATCGGCCTCGTAGGTGCCACGCGAGTTGAGCACGGCGGTGTAGACGATGCGCCCGGGCGGCACGGCGATGTCATTGGCGCAGACGCGGGCCAGGAGGCGCTCAGCATCGGGTCCGGTGATCAATATCTTGCCGAACGACGACTCGTCGAAGAGCGCCACGGCCTCGCGAGTGGCCCGCTGCTCGGCATCGACCCAGGGAATCCACGTGGGCTGGCCCCAGGAGTAGTCGATGACCGGGGAAGCGCCGTCCGGCGCGAAGAAGACGGGCCGCTCCCAGCCGAACTTCGATCCGAACGCCGCCCCCGACTCCTCCATCCGCGCGTGCAGCGGCGAACGCCGGAACGGCCGAGCGGAATCGAACTCGCGATTGGGCCACGGGACGGCGTAATGGAGGCCGAGGACTTCTCCCACGCGCGAGCGCAGCCACTGCGGGTTGTTGTTGAACGCTCCGAATCGGCGGATATCGACGGACACGAGGTCGCCCTGCGGCTCTCCCGCGACGATCCACTCGGCCAGGGCACGGCCCGCGCCTCCGGCCGATGCGATGCCCACCGAGTTGAAGCCAGCGGCGACGAAGAAGTTCTTGATCTCGGGAGCCTCGCCGAGGATGAACTGGTTGTCGGGAGTGAACGACTCGGGGCCGTTGTAGAACTTCTTGATGCCGGTCTCCTGCAGGACCGGCACGCGATGGAGCGCCGAGTCCATGAGGATGGCGAAGTGGTCCCAGTCCTCCTCGAGAAGGCTGAACTCGAAGGGATGGGGGATGTCGGTGGGGGCCACCCACGGCTTGGCCACCGGCTCGAACCCGCCGACGACCAGGCCCCCGACCTCCTCCTTCATGTAGGTGTAGCCGTCTGGATCGCGCAGGATGGGCGTCATGCGCGCGACACCCTCGATGGCCTCGGTGACCACGTAGAAGTGCTCGGCGGAGTGCAGTGGCACCGTCACCCCGGCCATGCGACCGATCGCGTGGGCCCACTGGCCGCCGCAGTTGACGACGATCTCGGCCTCGATGTCGCCCCGGTCGGTCGTCACCCCGGTCACTGCTCCGTCGCGCGTGGTGATGCCCAGCACGCGCGTGCGCTCGCAGATCGTCGCGCCGCGCATGCGCGCACCACGCGCCATGGCCTGGGTGACGTCGGCGGGATTGACGGTGCCGTCGCGGGGCAGCCAGATGGCCCCCTCGAGGTCGGCCGTCTCCAGGTGCGGCCAGAGCTCGCGGGCACGATCGGGGGAGATGACCTCGCACTCCAGGTCGTAGGCCTCGGCGGCGGCAGCCGTGCGGCGCAGCTGCTCCATGCGCTCGGGAGTGCGTGCGACGGTCACGCCCCCACACTGCTTCCAGCCGGTGCCCAGGCCCGTCTCGTCCTCGAGCGAGGCGTAGAGGGACGCGGAGTACTGCACAAGACGCGTGCCGGATTCGGTCGCGCGAAGTTGACCGACGAGGCCGGCGGCATGCCAGGTCGTGCCGCAGGACAGTTGACCCTGCTCGAGCAGGGTGACGTCAGTGATGCCGAGCTTCATGAGGTGGTAGGCCACGGACGTGCCCACAGCCCCGCCGCCGATGATGACGATCCGCGAGCGCGCGGGTAGGTCGGTGCTCACGACGTCATCCCATCACAGGTCGGTGCGTCAGGAGTCGAGTGCGACCACGAGTGGCTCGGTGGCCACCGCGTCGGCGGTGGCCCGTGCGGGCAGCGCGAACGGTCGCGTCGGGCGTATCCACGGCAGTCGACCGGACCAGAGCTGGCGGCCCCCCTGCGTGACCGTGAACCGGGGGCGGTTGACCGCGACCTGCGTCTGCATCCGCAGGGGGACGTCGCCCCCCGGACTGACACGATCCGGTGCACTCCACAGCAGTGGCGCTTCGGTGATGACGGGGGCGGTCGAGTCGGGCCACGGGTCGCCGGCCAGCCACTTCTCGACGTAGGCGGCCACGCCGCGGCCGTCGATCGCGCAGACGTCGGCCGTCGACGCGGGATGCAGGACATTGCCCGCGGCGAAGATCCCGGGCGCGGACGTGCGGAGTCCGGTGTCGACGGAGGGTCCTCGCGTGCCACGGTGCAGGGCCAGGTGACCGCGCACGGCGAGGTCGCTCTCGGGGATCCAGTCGCCGGTGAAGACCACGACGTCGCAGTCGAGGTGCCCGAGACGACCGTCGTCGTGGGCGATTGTCACCCCGGTGACCCTGTCCTTGCCGTGGATGTCGCAGACGCGGGTGCGCGTCAGGAGAGGGAACCGATAGCGCAGTCGTGCAGCCGCGTCGAAGGCCGAGAAGGATTCGTGTGAGTCGGCATCGGTCACAATCGCCACCGTGCGGCAGCCAGCCTCGGCAAGGG
>JBJTIQ010000099.1:0-11313 GCA_046095085.1 Actinomycetota bacterium
GAGGACCGTCGATGCGGGCAGCCGCAGGTCTTCCATCACGAGCTCGGTCGTGTCGACGCCCTTGTAGCCCATCTTCTCGATCTTGCCGGGGATCGTCAGGCCCGGTCGCACCTCGCCGAAACCGGACGGCTTGTCGACCAGAAACGTCGTCATGCGCTTGTAAACCGATGCACCCTCGGGGGCTTCGGCATCGGTGCGCACCAGCACGGCCACGACCGTCGAGCTACCGCCGTTGGTGAGCCACATCTTTTGGCCGTTGAGCACGTAGTCGTCGCCATCGCGTATCGCGCGCGACTGAATGGCCGACACGTCGGAGCCGCAGCCGGGCTCGCTCATGCTGAACGCCCCGCGGATCTCGCCCGTCGCCATGCGAGGCAGGTAGTGCGCCTTCTGCTCCTCGGTGCCGTGCTGCATTATCATGTAGGCAACGATGAAGTGAGTGTTGATGACACCCGAGACGCTCATCCACCCGCGTGCGATCTCCTCCACGACGAGGGCGTAGGTCAGCAGTGACTCGCCGAGTCCGCCGTATTCTTCCGGGATCATCAGGCCGAACACGCCGAGGTCCTTCAGGCCCTCCACGATGTCGGCCGGGTATTCGTCTTTGTGCTCCAGCATCGTCGCGTTGGGCAGGATCTCGTTGTCGACGAAGTCGCGTACGGCCTTGAGGATCTCCACCTGGATATCGGTGAGTCCTTCGGTGTGCGCCAAGCGTGACATCGATGCCTCCTCGAGCTGACGAGCCGATGCTAACGGACGTTAACTCAACGAGCAGGGCGAGCGGGACGCCATAACCCGGCTCCCGGGTTGACCAGCGAGATGCAGGCGACGAAGGGGACCGCCAGCAGGGGAAGGGCCTCAAAAGCCGGAATTCCGACGAGTGCGGCGAGGCCGCACTGCAGGGCCGTGATGGTGATCCACGCGACGCTCCGCACGACGATCACGTGCCCGTGGTCGGATCCGCTTAGCAGGCGACGGCTCGCGACCACGCACGCGGCCGTTGCGATGACCGCCGCACCGGAGAGCCCCCAGGGCATGGGGAAGAGCGAAGCAACGAGAACGGCGACGAGCGACATCGCGCACAGGCACGCGAGCTGGAGAGCCCCACGTGAGTCGGGCCTCACGAGGACATCGCGCCAGGCGCGTCGAGGCGCGGGCCGGGCCGATGCAACGTCAGGATCGCCAGCAAGGGGCTCCATCAGCACGGTGCGCGCCTCGCAGAGTCGGGCGAACTCCGACTCGTTCCCACCGAAGTCGGGATGGACCTCTCGCGCCCACAGGCGCCAGGCCCGCTTGATCTCATCGGGGGTTGGCCGGTCACCCAGCCCCAGGACCGCGGCCGCCTCAGCGCGATGCATACCGGTCACGACTCCGGTGGCGTGAAGGTGCTGGTGCGCTGCATGCCCGCGGCCCGGCCCTTGGCCGAAACGACCAGCGCCATCTGGCGGGACGCCTCATCGATCATCTCGTCGCCCAGCATGACCGCGCCCTTGGCGCCGCCCTGGGCGGACGTGGCGTAGTCGTAGGCGTCAAGGATGAGCTCGGCCTTGTCGTAGTCCTCCTGGCGCGGGCTGTAGATCTCGTTGGCCGCATCGATCTGGCCCGGGTGGAGAACCCACTTGCCATCGAAACCGAGCGCTGCGCTTCGGCCAGCGACACGGCGGTAGCCGTCGACGTCCTTGATCTGCAGGTAGGGGCCGTCGATCGCCTGCTTGTCGTAGGCGCGGGCTGCCATGAGAATGCGCATTAGGATGTAGTGGTAGGCGTCGCCGACGTCGTATCCGGGGGGCTGCTCACCAACCACCAGGGACTTCATGTTGATGCTGGCCATGAAGTCGGCCGGACCGAAGATGATGGTCTCCACTCGCGGCGATGCTGCGGCGATTGCATCGACGTTGGTTAGCCCCATCGCGTTTTCGATCTGCGCCTCGATGCCGATGCGTCCCACCTCGAAGCCGTTGGCCTTCTCGATCTGGGTTAGCAGGAGATCGAGGGCGACGACCTGCTCGGCGGTCTGGACCTTGGGCAGCATGATGCAGTCGAGGTTGGGGCCGGCACCCTCGACGACCTCGACGACGTCGGCGTAGGTCCACTGCGTCGTCCAGTCGTTGACGCGGACCGCGCGGACCTAGCCGCCGTCGCCGCCCTCATAGCGGGCCGCCACGATGATTCTGCGCGCCTCCGGCTTCGCCAGGGGCGCGACGGCGTCTTCGATGTCCATGAACACCTGATCTGCCGGCAGGCCCCGGGCCTTGTCGAGCATCTTCGGGCTCGAGCCGGGCACGGCGAGGTTGGAGCGACGTGAGCGCATGGCACGCGCGGGGCTGGCAGTGCTCATGCGGCGACCCTACCCACTATTCCGAGGGGAGTACCCTTGGGCCACGTGACCACCCCCACTCGAGTCTTCGTGGCGCGCCTTGCCCGGGCTGAGGTCTTCGACCCCAATGCCGAGCAGGTGGGCCGGGTGCGTGATGTGGTCACGCTGCTACGTGCCGACGCGCAGCCGCCTCGCGTGGTCGGACTCGTTGTCGAGGTGGTCGGACGCCGCCGGATCTTCGTTCCGATGACCCGCGTGTCGACGATCGACAGCGGCCAGGTGGTCGTCAACGGGGTCGTCAACCTGCGCCGATTCGAGCAGCGCTCGGGCGAGACGCTCGTCATGGGCGAGCTCCTCGACCGTCGCGTCAACCTCATCGAGCCCGGTCGCTCCGGGCATCCCGCGACGGTGACCATCATCGATGCCGCCATTGAGCAGCGGGCCAACCGCGACTGGTTTGTCACCCAGTTGTTCATCCGCGAGGGTCACGGCCTGCGTCGCAAGGGGCAGACCCGCATCGTGGAATGGAGCGCGGTCGAGGGTCTCACGGTCGCACCCGGCGAGCAGGGCGCGGCACACCTGCTCGCATCGCTCGACGGTCTGAGCGCACCCGACTTCGCGCACGCGATCCAGCAGATGCCACCGGCGCGACGTCTCGACATCGTGCGCGAACTCGACGACGAGCGTCTTGCCGACGTGCTCGAGGAACTGCCCGAGGACGAGCAGGTCGAGATCATGCAGTCGCTCGAGGCCGAGCGCGCGGCCGACGTCCTCGAGGAGATGGATCCCGACGACGCCGCCGACCTCATCTCTGAACTGCCACCCGAGCAGGCCGCCGACCTGCTGGAGCGCATGGAGCCGGAGGAGGCCGACGACATCCGGCGCCTGCTCACCTACGGCGATTACACCGCCGGCGGCATGATGACGACGGAGCCCGTCGTGCTCCCCCCAGACGCCACCGTGGCCGAAGCCCTGGCGCGGGTGCGCAATCCCGAACTCGCTCCCTCGCTCGCCGCTCAGATTTACGTGGTGCGACCGCCAACCGACACCCCCACAGGCCGGTTCCTCGGCACGTGCCACTTCCAGCGGCTCCTGCGCGAGCCGCCCGCGGCCCTAGTCTCAGGTGTCGTCGACACCAACCTGGAACCGATCGGCCCCGAGACGGACGTCGCCACCGTCGCCCGCTACTTCGCGACCTACAACCTCGTCGCACTGCCCGTCGTCGACGAGGACGATCGACTCATCGGGGCCGTCACCGTCGATGACCTCATCGATCACATGCTTCCGGAGGACTGGCGCGACGACGAGACTCCCGGGTCAACCTCATGAAGCCGCCACGCCCCGGCCGTCGCGCTGAGCTCCGCATGGATCAGCCGCTGGAGCGCAGCCGCCTGCGTGGGCCCTCCTACGATCCGGAGCAGTGGGGTCGCCTGAGCGAGCGCATCGCGCGCTTCATCGGCAGCTGGCGCTTTATCGCGTGGATGACCGCCGTCATCATCGCCTGGCTCCTGTGGAACATCTTCGCTCCCGAGCAGCTCAAGCCCGATCCCTATCCCTTCATCTTCCTGACGCTCATGCTTTCGCTCCAGGCGTCGTACGCCGCGCCTCTCATCCTGCTCGCGCAAAACCGTCAGGCCGACCGCGATCGCGTGCAATACCTCGAGGACCGCGCCAGCACCGAGCGTCTGATCGCGGACACCGAGTACCTCACCCGGGAGATCGCGGCCCTGCGGATGGCCCTCGGCGAGGTTGCCACGCGAGACTACGTCCGCAGCGAGCTGCGCGACCTGGCCGATGAGATCTCGGAGGCGCTGGCCGAAAGCCACGAATCGCAGGGCGAGGAGCCGGGGCCTAGCATCAACGCATGACCTCCATCGATCGGTCCCTGGTCGACGCCGCCCTCGCGCGTGTCGAAGACCCCGAGATCCACCGCCCCATCACCGAGCTCGGCATGGTCAAGTCTGTCGAGATCGACGCAGACCGGGTCAGGGTCGCGATCTACCTCACGGTCTCCGGGTGTCCCATGCGCGACACCATCACCCAGCGCGTCACGATCGCGGTGGGGTCGGTCCCCGGGGTGCGCCACGTGGATGTCGAGCTCGACGTCATGAACGACGAGCAGCGGGCGAATTTACGCAGCACCCTGCGCGGGGGCCGCGAGGAGAAGGAGATTCCCTTCGCTCAGCCGGGCTCCCGCACCCACGTCTACGCCATCACATCGGGCAAGGGTGGGGTGGGCAAGAGCTCCGTCACGGTCAATCTCGGCGTGGCCATGGCCGCACAGGGGATGTCGGTAGGAATCGTCGACGCCGACATCTACGGCCACTCGGTGCCCGGGCTGCTCGGCATCACCGCGCCGCCGACCGTCGTAGAGGGCATGATCATGCCGCCCGAGGCCTTCGGCGTACGCGCGATCTCGATGCTTCCCTTCAAGCCGGGAGGCAGCGCGGAACCCGTGGCCTTCCGGGGTCCGATGCTGCACCGCGCCCTCCAGCAGTTCCTCACCGACGTGTGGTGGGGCGACCTCGACGTGCTCCTGCTCGACCTGCCGCCCGGCACCGGCGACATCGCGATCTCCACGGCGCAACTCCTCCCCGGCTCGCAGGTCGTCGTCGTCACGACACCGCAGACGGCGGCCGCCGACGTCGCTGTGCGCGCGGGGATGCTGGCCGGGCAGACGCACCAAAAGGTGGCCGGGGTCATCGAGAACATGAGCGGCTTCCCGTGCCCGCACTGCGGCGAGCCCATCGACCTCTTCGGCATCGGCGGGGGCCAACGCGTCGCCGAGCAGTTGTCGGCCGGACTTAGCACCGACGTTCCCCTGCTCGGCCGCATTCCCTTCGACGTGCGGCTACGCGAGGGCGGCGACGCCGGGCAGCCCCTGGTGTTGGCCGACCCATCGGCCCCGGCCGCTGCGATGCTCATCGAGCTCGCGAGCACGCTGGCTCGCCAGCCTCGCGGGCTCGCTGGGATGTCGTTGGGCATCTCCCCCGCTAGCCGCGGCTGAGTCGCTTCTACGTCGCGTCGGGGTCGAACTTCGCAGACGTAGCGCCGGGTTCGGTCGACTTCTTCGGGGTGGGGGCGTCATCGTCGTCGTCATCGAAGATCCCGGCGACCATGCGCCGCGGGTGCAGGTCCTGCAGGTCGCGCAGGGCATCCTTGGCATCGCTCAGGTCGACGCCGGCAGAGTCGGCCAGGTCGCGCCGGGCATTGCCTGCCATCGCGCGCACATTACGCATCATCTTGGCCGCATCCGACGCAGCACGCGGCAGCCGCTCGGGGCCGAAGATGAGCAACCCGAGCACGGCAAGGATGAGGATCTCTCCCAATCCGATGTCGAACACGTGGTAAGAGTACGCCGCCCCGCTACTCGTCGGGCCGGGAGCCGAGCGTCACCCGCAACTCCCGCACCACGCCGCCGCGCTCCACGACGACGGTGATGGTGTCTCCGGGACTGTTGTCGCGAATGGCCACGACGAGCTCGTCGGCGTTGGCGACGGGCCGGCCCTGGAGGGTCATCACGACGTCACCCGGCTCGAGACCCGCTCGCTCGGCGGGTCCGCCTGACGTCACGGTATCGATGAGCGCTCCGCGCCCCTCGAATCGGGTGTCGAGAGTGACCCCCATGATCGGGGTGGACGACGACCCCGTTTCGATGATCTCGCGCGCGATGCGCTGCACGGCATTGACCGGGATCGCGAAACCGAGACCGATGCTGCCGCGCTCCTCGGCCAGAGCGGCGATCGCCGACGTCACCCCGATGACTCGACCAGCACCGTCGAGCAGGGGGCCGCCGGAATTGCCGGGATTGATCGCCGCATCGGTCTGGATGGCGCTGATGAAGGAGGCATCCTCGTCTTCACCCGTCGTCACCGGTCGGTCGAGGGCACTGACGATGCCTACGGTCACCGTGCCGTCGAGCCCGAGTGGCGCGCCGATGGCGATCACGGTGTCGCCGACCGTGACCTGGTCGGAATCACCTACATCGAGCACGGGCAGCCCATCGGCCGCGACCGACAGGACGGCGATGTCGTACGACACGTTGCGTCCGATGATCGTGGCGGGCAGCCGTCGACCGTCGGCGAGGACCACCTCGACACTCCCGGCCCCGTCGGCAGCCCCGGCAACGACGTGGTTGTTGGTGACCACGTAGCCGTCTTCACGAAGCACGAACCCAGATCCGCTCCCTGACTCAGCCGCGGCATCGACGGCAATCGAGACCACGCCGGGCAGGGCCGACTCGGCGATGTCCGCCACCGAGCCGGGGGCGCGGGGTCCCACGCTGGCCGTCGGCGGCGCCCACCCGGGCCCGGTCAGATCGTCGGGAGACGTCCGCGAGAGCAGGAATCCCACACTGCCCCCGACGACCCCCATGATGGCCCCGAGCGCGACGGCCGCGACCGCAACGAGGGATACCCAGGCCCACGTGGGGAGGCCGCGTCGCTGAGCCTGCATGACCCCATGGTCCCATCCGGTCAGGACCCGAGGTCGTGCCCACTAGGCTCCCCCCGTGGATCACGCCGCGACCGACATCCCCCCGAGCCCGCTGACCTGGGCCTACGTCGATGGTTGGGCCGAGGAGGATCCGCAGATCGTGGCGGCGCGGCGCATCGCCGCGAGCATGGGCTCTCCCGCGCTCAGTCGTCCGGCCGGATCCGTCCTGCGCCTGATCGCCGCATCGCTCGGTGCGCAGGCCGTCGTCGAGGTCGGCTCGGGCACCGGCGTCTCCGGTGGGTGGATCCTCGGCGGCCTCGACGACTCAGGCACGTTAACCACCGTCGATCCTGATCCGGAGATGGCTGCTGCTGCGCGGTCGACGTTCACGCGCATGCACATCCCCCACACCCGAGTCCGTGCCATCGCGGGCAATCCCTTCGACGTCCTGACCCGCCTGACCGACGGCGCCTACGACCTCCTGGTCATCGGTCCCGGCGTCTCCCTGGGCGTCGGGGAGGAGCACGATCTGCTGCGACAGGCCGATCGCCTGCTGCGTCCCGGTGGTGCCATCGCCATTACCCATGCGCTGGCCGACGACGGAGCGGAGCCCAGCCACCGCGACCTGCTCCAGCATCTGCGCGACGATCCCCATTGGCTCGCGAGCCTGCTGACGGTCGGCGAGGGCATGGCTATCGCCGTACGCCGACCCCCCGAGGCCCCGGAGGCCGACTCCGAGTAGCCGGTCCCGGACATGCGACGACCCGGGTGCCCTGGGGCAACCCGGGTCGCGTGCGAGATCAGCCGAAGACGGCGAGGAGCTTGTCGCCCAATTCCTTCGCCTCAGCGCCGTTGAGTTCGACCACGAGGCGTCCGCCCCCCTCGAGGGGTACGCGCATGACGTAGCCACGCCCCTCCTTGGTCACCTCCATGGGCCCATCGCCGGTACGCGGCTTCATGGCGGCCATCGTGACCCCTTTCGTGGGAACGCATCCGACCCCGCCGCCCGGCGGTGTCGGATCATTATCCCCCATGGGGGGGCGGGAACTCCCCCCGGGCGGCACGCAGTCGGTCGATCTCGGCCTGCTGCGCGGCCAACTGCTCATCGCGGGTGGAGACCTCAGCTTCGAGGCGCTCCACGAGCGCGTCGACCTGATCCATCCGGTAGCCCCGCAACGCCTGATCGATCCGCACGTCGGCAAGATCGGCGGGCAGGTCGTCGGCGAGTGGCTCCGGCTCGGGCAGCGAGCCTTGCACCCGGCCCGTGGCGATCAGGACGACGCCGCCGATCACGGCGACGCCGATTAGGAGGAAGAGCAGGCTCATTGCGTCTATCGTGGCACGGCTCTTACGTGACGCTTACCCGGGGCACACGGCTCTCTCACGTCATGGGCGCAGGCTGACCATGCGTCCGGCGAACGCCGCGTCGCAGAAGGGAGTCCCATGAAGACCTCCAGCATCGTGGCGATCACTGCCGCTGGTGTCCTCGGCGTTGCCGTAGTCGCGGGGGGCGCAGCCGCGGCCGCGACGACCATCGTCGGCCACGACCGGAACGGCCAGCCACCGGCTGGCTCGCCGACCGACGACCGCGGGCCCGAGCGGCCCGGCATGGGCGATCGCGGCCCCGGCCGAGGAGGCCCCGGCCCCGGCATGGGCGACCACGGCCCCGGCCGAGGCGGCCCCGGTCGAGGAGGCCCCGGCCGACCAGAGGGCGACGTCCTGCACGGTGAACTCGTCGTCGAGCGCCCCGACGGCGGCGTCGTGACCCTGCGCCTGCAGGAGGGCGAAGCCACGGCTGTCTCCGCCACCTCCATCACGGTGGCGAGCGCCGACGGCTTCACGGCGACCTACGCGATCAGCGCTGAGACCGAGCAGGAGCGCGGCCGCGCCGAAGACACGCCGGCCCAGGTCGGCGACGAGGTCCACGTGCGGGCGACGGTGGAGGGCACCGCGGTCACGGCCGAAGACATCCACGCGATGCCGCCTCGCGACTGAGGACTTGACCTTCCGGGTCGCGGGCAATATGGTTGAACACTCAACCATCACTCGCGACCCGGAAGGACCCCATGAGCGCCGACCTTGCCGCCACCACCGGCACCTGGCAAATCGACCCCACCCACTCCACCGTCGGCTTCGTCGCGCGTCACGCGATGATCGCCAAGGTGCGCGGCGGCTTCACCGAATTCACCGGCACGCTCACGCTTGATGGCGCCGATCCGGCCAAGTCCTCCGCTGTGCTCACGATCGTCACTTCCAGCTTCACGTCCTCCAATGACGAGCGTGATGCCCACGTGAAGTCCGCCGACTTCCTCGACGTCGACCAGTTCCCCACACTCACCTTCACGAGCACCGCGGTCACCCAGAAGGACGACGACGAGTTCATCGTCACCGGTGACCTCACCATCCACGGCGTCACCCACTCGGTCGACGTCAAGTTCGAGCTGCTCGGAGTCAACCAGGACCCGTGGGGCAACACCCGCATCGGCTTCGAGGGCAAGGCCGAGATCAGCCGCAAGGAGTTCGGCCTCGTCTGGAACGTCGCACTGGAGACCGGCGGCGTGCTCGTCGGCGACACCGTCAAGCTCGAGCTCGACATCGAGGCGGTCAAGCAGGCCTAGCCGTCCCGGGTCGGCTTGGCCGACCCGTCCGGCTGCTCGACGATGGGCTAACGTCGCCCGCGTGGATCACGAACCCGTCACCGGCCCCGCCTGTGCTCACGGGCTCGCGACCTACGCGGGCGGCGCCCTTCTCGACGCCTGGTATCCCCATCCGGCGCTGGGCTCCGAGCCCCTCGCCGTCGCGGGCATCGATGCGGCCAGCCGCCGAGACGACATCCGCGGCGTCGACGTACGCCCGATCCTGACGTGCATCGACGACCTGCAGTCGCCACCGGGTGATGCGGCCGATGCCTACCTGCGACTCCACCTGCTCTCGCACCGCCTCGCGCGCCCGCGCACCATCAACCTTGACGGGATCTTCGGCGTGCTCCCGCTGGTCGCGTGGACGTCGCGCGGACCGGTCGCGCCCGATGCCGTGAGCGATGCCCGATTGCGGGCACGCACCCACGGCGAGAGCCTCATCGTGCTCGGTCTCGACAGGTTCCCCCGCATGGTCGACTACGTGATCCCGTCCGGTGTGCGGATCGCCGACGCCGATCGCGTGCGACTCGGCGCCCACCTGGCGGAGGGAACCGTCGTGATGCACGAGGGCTTCGTCAACTTCAATGCGGGCACCCTCGGCACGTCGATGGTGGAGGGGCGGATATCCGCGGGCGTCGTCGTGGGTGACGGCTCCGATATCGGGGGCGGCGCATCCATCATGGGCACGCTCTCAGGGGGCGGCACCGACGTCATCAGCGTCGGCGAGGGCTGCCTCATCGGCGCCAACGCCGGCATCGGCATCAGCCTCGGCGATCGCTGCATCGTCGAGGCCGGCACCTACGTGACCGCAGGAGCCAGGGTGACGCTGCCCGACGGCAATGTCGTCAAGGCACGCGAACTCTCCGGTGGCAGCGGACTCCTCTTCCGGCGCAATTCGCAAAGCGGCGCCATCGAGGTCGTGACGCGCGAAGGCGGCTGGGGCGGCCTCAACGCCGCCCTGCACGCCAACGACTAACCCCCCCCCCACGTTTGCCGCTCCCCGTTTGTCCCACAACGTGGGAGAAACGGTGCGTGTGACCCCTCATGGGGGCCCAAAGTCACCGCTTCTCCCAGGTTGCAGACGCGGCGTGCACAGGGTGGCGGGAGTGCCTGCCCTGCGCGCGGGCCTGGAGATGAACGCCGCGCCTGTGGACAGCCGTTTGCCAATCAGCTGGCTTGACTCCACAGTGCCCGCGTGACTATCGGCCGACGCCAACTCGAACACCTGGCTCTGCGCGAAGCCGTGGAGGCACATGCACAACCTCGTCACGGGGTCTTCCAACGTGCGGACCTTGATGCCTTGGGCATCGATCACGCGATCATCCGGACGTTTGTGAGGCGGGGCTGGTGGACGCGCCTTCACCACGGTGTCTACATCGACACAGACGTTCTCAGGTCCGCCCGAGACCCTCGAGCCACGACCTCCATCTTTCTCTCCGCAGCCATGGCGTCCCTGCCCGGCCCCGCTTATGCCTATGCCGCGAGCGCAGCAGCCCTCCACGAACTCGCCGTTGATCAAGCGCTCCGCTCACCCGTGTCGATCGTTCGCCCCTTACTCCATGACCAGCGCGCATTCCGTCGACGCATCTCGGGATCAACGGAGCTTGGGTCGGTCTCGATTCATTCGCATGCGCTCAACGAGGCACACCTAACGGTTGTTGACGGGATACCGACGGTCGACATGGCAACCGCAGCCTTGGCGACCGCAGCTCAGTCCGAGCTCATGTGGGCAGTGGCCACTCTCGATTCGCTTCTGTGGCGCGACTCCACGCAACAGGACCGACTGTCTGACCTCGTCGAAGACTGGCACAGGATCAAGGGAATCGGGACCGTACGCAAGGCCATGGACCTCACCCGCCCGGGCGCCCAGACACCGCTCGAGTCCGTCTCTCGATTCCGCCTCATCCAGGCAGGTCTGCCAGA
>JBJTIQ010000100.1:0-3518 GCA_046095085.1 Actinomycetota bacterium
GGGCACTTCATCATGGCCGTGCCGATCCAGGCGATGTTCTGGAGCGGTCTGCTGATCATCGCCATGGGCACCGGATTGCTCAAGCCGTGTGTGAGCGCCATGGTCGGCGACCTCTATGCCCCCGACGACACCCGCCGCGACGGCGGCTTCTCAATCTTCTACATGGGCATCAACCTCGGCGCGTTGCTGGCTCCCTTCATCATCGGCACGGTGGGCCAAGATGTGAGTTGGCATCTCGGGTTTGCTCTTGCCGGGGTCGGCATGCTGATCGGCCTTGCTCAATACATCGCGGGGTGGAAGGGCCTCGGCGATGTCGGCAAGGCCGTACCCAATCCCGCCAGCCCCGCGGAGAAGAGGCGGGCCGGGTTCCAGACCCTCTTCGTGATCGTGGCCGTAGCCGTCGTCTTCCTCGGGGACCACTTCATCTTCGGCGGCTTCGATGTGGCCGACCTGACGATCCTCTTCACGTTCGTGGTCCTCGGGATTGCCGTCTTCTACTTCATTCGACTCTTCCGGCAGCCCAACCTGACTGCTATCGACAAGAGCCGACTGCGCGCCTTCCTCTACCTCTTCCTCGCGGCCGTCGTTTTCTGGGCGATCTACGACCAGGGCGGCTCGACGATCAATCTGTTTGCCGAGAAGTTCACGAATACCGACCTGGGCCCGTTCACCATCCCCGTGAGTTGGCTCCAGTCGATCAACCCCATATTCATCATCATCTTCGCGCCGATCTTCGCTGTGATGTGGACCAAGCTGGCCAATCGAGCACCGTCAACGCCGATGAAGTTCGCCATCGCACTCTTCGGCGTCGGCATCTCCTTCCTCATCATGGTGCCGGCCGCCATGCAGGCGGAGAATTCCGAGAAGTCCGCCATCTGGTGGATCGTCGCCGTGTTCTTGACCCAGACGTGGTCCGAGCTCTTGCTGTCTCCCAACGGCCTGTCGGTCACGACCAAGCTCGCTCCCGCGGGACTCCTTAGTCAGATGCTCGCCGTATGGTTCCTGGCCACAGCGGTGGGCGACTCGGTGGGCGGCCAATTGGTGAGGTTGATCGACGTGGTGGGCTGGACCGGTTACTTCGTCGTGTGCGGCCTCGGCACGATCGTTCTCGCCGGCCTATTCCTGCTGGTGGTGCCGAAGCTCAAGAAGCTGATGGACGGAGTGCGCTAGCCGCGCTTGACCGGAGCCGTGAGGTAGTCGGCGAGGTTGGCGGGCCGAAGGCCGGCAGCTCGGATCGCGGTGACCGCGACCTTCAAGTCCCACGCCAGGTTGCCGGTGTAGTGCAGTAGGACCACCGAGCCCGGCACCAATCCGCTGCCGGTGGCTGTCGACAGGCGACCGTTGTCGACGACGGTGTCCCACATGACGATGTCCGTGATGCCGCACTTGCCCACCACCTCATGCATGGTCGTGTTGCGCGGACCAGCGCCGTAGGGCGGACGGAGCATCCAGGGCTTGGTGCCGAATCGGTCCTTGAAGGTGAGCTGCACGGGGCAGACCTGGCGATGGATCAAAGAGGCGTCGTAGGTGTCGAGCACCGCGTGCGTTGTGGTGTGGTTTTGGATCGACCCCCACCGACTGATGCGCTCAAAGTATCGAGCCTTGGTGTCGGTGACCTGACTTGAGGTCAGGAAGCTCGTGATCGGGATGCTGTGCTTCTCGACGTAGTCCAGGGCTGCCTTCGGCGTGATGATGCCGTCGTCGATGGTGATGAAGGCGACCGGATCCTTGGTCTTGACCTGGTAGGTCACCCTGGGATCGTCTGTCCGGGTCGACCTGGTGGCGGGCTTGGGCCTGGTGGTCGTGGTGGTTTCGACGAGGCGCGTCGTGATTGTGCCCAGCGTCTGGCCCGGGCTGAATGCATATGCGCCGAGAGCGCCGTTGAGTGTGAGCACGGTCGCCGTGTCGCGGGTCAGGCGCAGCACTCCCGTATGTGTGGTGGTGCGAATTACGGTGGTGACCCGGCCCTTGACCGTCTTGCGTGTGGGTAGTGCCTTGGTGACCACGGATTCCGTGCGCATCAGATCGAGCTTGCCGACGAGGGTTGTCACGTCGATATCGCCGGCTTCGCCCCGCCTGACGACCACGTCCTTGACCTGAAGTTTGCTCCCCGTGGGTCCAACCAACACGAGCGTTCCGTCGAGATGGAACGCGGAGTCCGTCGCCTTGGCAAGCCTCAGGCCGATATCGCGACCCGATCGAGTGGCAGGGGCCTTGGCAGAGAAGCGCACGCCCCTCTCATTGAGGGTGTCGATAAACGTGTCGTCGAGGGCCAGCACCGTCGTGCCACTCACCGTGACCGTCGTGGTGGGTCCAGGAGGGGTCGATTGCGCGGATCCCACCGGTAGCCCGATGAACACCCCTGTCGCTACTGCCATCGCAACTGCAGAGATTGCGAGTCGGGTCCAGTCGCGCATGGCATCCATCATGAATGCGCCGCTTGCTCCATTGCTCGCCGGGTCGGGTGCTCAGTCATCTAAAGGGGGCCCGGGCATCAGCCCGGGCCCCCTTTAGATGATGCGTCAGGCTCCGGCAGCCTTGCAGGCCGCAGCGGTGTTCTTCTTGCAGGTGCGGATCTCAGTCACCGTGGTGCGCGTCGTGCCCAGGCCCAGGTCGGGGACAAACGCCGTCGTGCCCAGGGCGGTGTTGAGCAGGTCGACGATGGCCGAGTTGGTGGTCAGGTGCACGTCGCCGGCAAGGGCAACGGTGCGCTTGACGACCCACTTGGAGTGGCTCTTGTCGATCTTCCACGATGAGTACTTCACACCCTCGTGCTTGGTGTAGAGCAGCGGAATCGGGTTGCCGCTCACCGACAGCGTGATCGTGGCGGTCTTGTCATCGTTGAGGGTGATGACGGGGTTTTCGCCGGTGACGCCGGTGGGGTTGGCCCCCGAGTAGAACGTGATGGCGCCCGAGTGGCTGATGCCGTTGCCCTCAATACCGGTCACGGGGAAGCCAATCATCACCTTGGGGCTGGTGACGAAGGTCGCCGGGGCGGTGGCCTTGATGCCGATGCCGGCGCCAGCCAGGGCGACAGCGATCTCCGGCTTCAGGTCGATGATGGTCTTGCCCGTCGTCTTGGGCAGAGCCTTGTGGCTCGAGGCCGACACCGGGGAAGCAGCAATGGCACCGGCGCCAGCGACGAGGGCAACGCCAGCGGCGACGCTGACGATCTTCTTGGTCAAACTCATGAATCCTCCGTGGTGGACTTCATCAACCCCCCGAGGGGGATCGCCGCCCACCTCGGGCGGCCTCAGCATCCTCACAAGGAACGGGCCGCCACGCATGCCGAACGGACAATTCAAGGGCAATTCCCCAGGATTGGCCCCGCCATCAATGGGGCAGGATGGGCCCGTGACTGGCCGAGCCCCCCTCCTCGACCGGATCGCGGCGGTCGTCGGCCCCGACCACGTGCTCACCGACCCCGCCCTGACGGCCGGCTACCTCACCGACTGGGCTCGGCGCTGGAGCGGGCCAGCTCTCGCGGTCGTCCGACCCGCGTCGACCCAGGAGGTCGC
>JBJTIQ010000101.1:0-7663 GCA_046095085.1 Actinomycetota bacterium
CGGGCACAAGGACTTCTCCCGAGGTACGACGGTGGCAATCACGGTCGGCGAGGCCATGCACCCCAAGCGCGGTGACGACACCGATGAACTGACCGAGCAATTGCGCACGCGCATGCGCGAGCTCCTCGACCAGACCGTGGCGCGCTACCCCTATGAGGGGTCGCCCTGGTGGGTGCCGGTGCGCCTCGGAGGGTCAGCACCGACCTTGGAGCAGGCCGAGGAGATTGATCGACAGGCTCGGGCGGCGCGGGCCGCGAGAAAGGCGGCGAAGGGTGCCGGTAAGAAGCACTGATGGTGGGTGCTGGCAAGCGATCTAGTCCGCGACAGCACCGATAGCGGGCATAGGCACGCGATCTAGCCCGCGACAGCATGGGTGCGGGCGTAGGCACGCATCCGGCCTCTCTCCCTGGCCCGGCCGCTCTCACCGATTCGGCTACGGCTCGAGCATGGGAACGCATCCTCGGTCAGATCCCCCACGAAGAACGACTCCGCTACGCGGGGCTGCTCGGCGAGGAGATCCACCTCATCGACATCCTCGACTTCGACCCCGATCCGGCGGTACGCCGGTGTGTTGCCCTGCACCCTGGCCTCACGCTGCGTGGCCAATGGGAGCTTGCCCGAGACGCGGACTCGACGATTCGCCACCGTCTCGCGAGCAATCCATGCAAGGAACCGGAGATTCTCGCGGTGCTCGGCCGCGATCTAGACCCCGTGGTGCGCAGATCCGTGGCTGCCCGCGAGGCGACACCGGAGACGGTGCGCCGGCGGCTGTCCCGCGATCCGCGGCCGATGGTGCGCGAAGCACTTCGGTGATGACGAGGCGTGCGGGCGGGTAGGGCGGACCTTTCTGGGGCCCGCCCGCACAGCCTGGTCGGTGGTCGGGGCCGGTGGTCGGTGGTCGGGGCCGGCAGCGTGCCTGCGTCTACCCGCGGAGGAGGCGGGCGATGGCGGAGAGCATGCCTGCGTCTACCCGCAGAGGAGGCGGGCGATGGCGGAGAGCATGCCGTGGACGCTCGCGGTGAGGTTGGCGCGTGCTGCTCACGGGCTCGACCGTTTGCCCGCGCCTGTACGCGTGGCCGGGCTAGCCTCACAATGTGAGCGTTGACACTATCCGTGCGGCGGTCGCCGCACTCATGCCCGAGCTTCGCGCTGACCTAGAGAGCCTGGTCCGCATCCCCTCCTGTGCTTTCGCCGGCTTCCCACGCGAACCTGTCCACGAGGCCGCGCGACAGACCTCGCAGTTGTTCATCGACTCCGGCCTGTCCGCCGAACTGCTTCCCATCGAGGACGGCGAGCCTGCGGTGGTCGCACGAGGCGGGGCAGGCTCTCGGCGCGTGCTGCTGTATGCCCACTACGACGTACAGCCAGCCGGGGATCTCTCCGCGTGGCACACCCACCCGTTCGAACCCACGGAGAAGGATGGCCGGATCTACGGCCGGGGCGCGGCAGATGACAAGAGCGGCATCATCATGCACGTTGGCGCCGTCAAGGCGTTGCGCTCCGCTCTCGGATCGTTGCCCGTCGAGGTGGTTGCACTCATCGAGGGCGAGGAGGAATGCGGCGGGCCTCTTCCCGACTATGTCCTGCACCACCCGGAGGTTGCCCAGGCCGACGCGATCGTGATCGCTGATGTGGGCAATCGAGCGCTGGGTGAGCCGACGTTCGTGACTGCACTGCGAGGCCTGGTCGACTGCCTCGTGGAGGTGCGGACCCTGCCGCGACCCGCGCATTCGGGCATGTATGGCGGGCCGGCACCCGATGCGCTCCTCGTACTCATCCGAGTGCTGGACTCGCTGCGCGATGAGAACGGCGACACGACCTTGATCCCCGGGTTTGACTGGCAGGGTGCGCAGGCGGATGAGGATGAGTTCCGCCAGGAGCTGGGTATGACTGCGGACCAGCCCCTGCTGGGCACGGGCCCGCTGACAGATCGTCTCGTCTCTCGTCCGGCGGTGTCGGTCATCGGCCTGGACGCGCCGCCGGTGGAGGGGGCGATCAATGCCGTCATCCCATATGCGCGAGCAAAGGTCTCGCTGCGCGTACCGCCAGGCACCGATACGCAGGCGGCGATGGATGCCCTCTGCGATCACCTTCGCGCGGCGGCCCCCTGGGGAGTCGGAATCACCGTCATGCCCGGCGAGCAAGGACGCGGCTGCGCGATCGCCACCGACGGTCCATCTTACGCAGCGGCGCGTTGGGCGATGGAGACGGCGTTTGGCAAGGCCGCCGAGGAGTCAGGCGAAGGTGGCAGCATCCCGCTCGTGGCCGCGCTTCAGGAAGTCGCGCCCCATGCAGAGGTGATCCTCATGGGTGCGGAGGATCCGGCGGCGCTGATTCACGCCCCCAATGAGTCGGTCGATCTTGGCGAACTGGAGCGGATGGTCCTTGCCGAGGCGCTGTTCATGGCGAGGCTGGGTGGCGCGGTCTAACTGTCGCGGGTCCGGGGGCGCTGAGTAGTGGTCGGTGCCGAGAGGTGCCCCCGGCTGGCGTGACCACCACTCGCCCAGTGCATGAGCTCCTGGCAGACTCAAAACATGGGATTGTTCAGCCGACGCAAGCGTCACGCCGCTTGGGACCGCGGCTCGACGCGCGAGGACATCAAGCACCTCGAGGACTTCACTCGCTCGCGGCGTGGTGTCGAGGCATATCTCGAGCCCGTGACCATGGCGACCGAGACCACCGTCGTGCTCGTCGCCCACGACGGAGAATGGACGCGTCGCCGCGTAGAGACTCCCGAGGAGGCGCGCGACCTCGCTCGCAAGTGGGCAATCCCCATCTACGACACGCAGTTGGTTGGCTATCCGCCCCGCATGCGCGAGTGGACGCGGCGCAACAAGGAGCAACGCGGCACGCTGTAGGGAATTCGTGGCGCGCCAGGTCGACCGGGTGCGACGGATGCCCCCCATCGCCTAGTCGTCACGACCATGCGCTCCCGTGCGGAATATCGCTTCGCGGTCATGCGTGTTGCCTACCGAGCCGCCGAGCTCCACGGCTGCCCTCCTACTCGACACTCTTGACCGGCTGTTCGTGGAGTAGGTCGGGATGGCTCGGATAGGAATGCCCGCTCGCGGTGGATACCCACGAGATGTGCCCCGCCTCGTCGGCGTCGATGAGGAAGTGGCCTGCCGTGACAACCAGGTGATCCGGGCCGCAGACAGCGTGAACGTTGTCGGGGGTCGTGTTGGACCCGTCGAAGTCGACCGCATGGTCGAGTTGGCTATTGCTGGCCGGACGCGTGCACGTGTCAGCGGTGCAGGTCAGATCGCGCCCGGACACGAGGTCACGCAGCGCCTGTGATGGTCGGTAGCGCACCGAGCCCGCCTCAATGACCTTGCGAGACGAATCGTCGATGAGCCACCGCCGCCACTTGTCGGTGTCGGCCAGGATCTCGCGTGCTATCGGTGCGGGAACCCAGCCGTAGCCGGGTAGGTATCCCGGCTCGTCGGCCATGCCCAGAGCAGTGGCCACGTCGACGATGATCGCGGCGGCGGGCGTTGGGTTGCTGCCAGGTGCATGCACCGGGGGGCCGGTCCACGGGTCGGTGTAGGGCTGAGTCACGTCATGCGTGGAGCTCGGGTCGGTAGGTCTCTCGGCAAGGTTGCCCTCAAGCCCTTCGGCGGCTGTGTGGACGAAGTGGCGACCCACGCCGTGCATATCGCACTCCATGCGGGTGACCGCTTCGACGAGGGCGTCGAATCTGAGAACGCCGAGACGACGTTCGGTCTGGGCCGGATCGGTGCCGGCTCCCTCGGCCTGCGCGGCAGCCAGGACGACGTGGCGGTGGGCCTTTGCCATGTCGGTGAGTACGCGGTGGACCTTGGTGACGGTTGCGTAGGGGCCCGTGATGACCAGTCGTGCCTGTCCGTCGGGGAGGTTCCAGAGGGCCACATCACGTGCCTTGGCGCGCTCACGCATGCGCTCGGCCGACCCAGCGGCGTCGCGCCGTGCCAACGACTTGCGGATGCGTTCGGTGAGGCGTCGTGGATGGTCGGTAGCAGCGTGGGGAAGCAGGTCGCCAAATACGTCGTTGCGTAGCGGCTCGGGGATATCAGCCAACTCCTTCTCGACCACGCGCAGGTGACCGTAGCCCCAGCGGCCGGCCAGGGACTCCGTGACGGCGGGCCGCAAGTGCTCGAGCAGCAGTCGGGCTCCGTGGATGCGTCGCCCGGCCGTGCGCGGCGATACGCGCATGGCCATGCTGACCTCAAGGGCAATCGCGCGTTCGCGCACCTCCCACGCCTCATCGCGGGCCTGAGCGGCAATGTGCTCCCGCTCGCGGGGGGTGGAGTTGCTCGGTGAGAGCTCTGCGACGTCTCGGCTGACGGATGCCTCGATCTCCGCCTCTACCCATCCGCCACTGGGGCCCGCTACGGCAGCCACGGCGATCGCATGCATCGCCTCGAGCCAAGCGGCATGTGCAGTGAGTATCTGCAGGTAGGTGATGCGGTCATGAGCATCGAGGCCGGCGATGTCGATGTGCTCGAGCACGGACAGTGCTTGCCCGCTGACGCCTGCTTCATGCGCCGCAAGCAGAAGGCGGTGGTCGCGCGGTGACGATGTGGGCGGCGGTTGAGCGAGTGCCGCCGATGCGATGTCGTGGGGCGATGCGTCGCGGGCGACGGTGGTGGGTAGCGAGGGGACGGGCTGCGGTCGGGGATTCATGTGGTGACGCTATGCGCTGGGTCTGACAGTGCTCGGGGTCGCGCATTGCATGGCGTTAGACGTCGATGCTTCGCGCATGCGCTATCCACAGGTTGGTCACCCGAGTGCGTGCAACCTTGCCCAGGCATCGCTCGGTGCACGTGCCACGCACTGACAGTTGTATCCACAGGTTGGTCACCCGAGTGCTCGCAACCTTGCCTAGGTATGCCCGCTGTCCACCGAGTGACTCCTCCACAGGCCTCCCGGCCTCAAGCGGGCAACCCTGCCCACGCGCCCGCGCGTACCCGCCCCGCTCGCTACCCTCGACCCATGACGTACGTCGATTCCGCTGACGTCGATGCCTACGCGCGCGACGGAGCCGTCGTCCTGCGGGGCATCTTCACCCCCGACGAGGTGGAGCTGCTGCGTGCAGGAGTCGCTCGCAACCTCGCCGAGCCCGGGCCGCTGGCGGCCGTGGCCAGTGATTCCGACGACGCCGGTCGCTTCATCGAGGACTTCTGCAATTGGCAGCGCATCCCCGAATACGAGGAGTTCATCCGCACGTCACCTGCTGCGGCAATCGCCCGCGAACTCATGCAGAGCGAGCACGTGCGCCTCTACCACGACCATCTCCTCGTCAAGGAGCCCAAGACCCGCCAGCGCACGCCGTGGCACCAGGACCAGCCCTACTACAACGTTGAAGGGCGCATCAACGTCTCCATGTGGATGCCTCTCGACTCCGTCCCGCGCGAATCCACCCTTGAATTCATCTCGGGTTCGCACCTCGGCCCATGGCTCATGCCACGCACCTTCCGCGATGAGCAGGCGAAGTGGTTCCCGGAGGGCACACTCGGCGAGCTGCCCAAGATCGAAGATGACCGCGACGCCTATCCAATCCTCGGCTGGGATCTAGAGCCTGGCGATGCCGTGTGGTTCCACATGCTGACGCTGCATGGTGCCGCGGGTACGACGAGCCTGCGCCGCGCGTTCTCACTCAGATTTCTGGGCGACGACATGGTTCACGCACCGCGGCCGTGGCGTACGTCGCCGGAGTTCGCGGGACTGGCCGATGAGCTGCCGGAGGGTGCGCCCATGGATCACCCGCTCTTCCCGGTGCTGATCTAGGGAGTGAACGCGCGGACCGCTTGGACGATTGCGCTGACAGCACTGTCGGCCCCAGTGGGGGCGGTGGCAGCCGGCGCGGGACTGGCGCGCATCGCGGACGCCACTCAGGGAGGTATGGCCGGGCTCGCGGCAGGCGTCGTCGGCCTCTTCGTGGGTGGACCGTTCTTGGCGTTCCTCGTCTTCATCGTCTGTACCTTCGCGCTCGCCCGTCCGAACAAGCGAGCCGTGGCTATCGGCCTCATGTTTGTGGCCTGCGTCGTCGACGGAGCAGTCGTCATTGTTGGACTGGCGATCACTGCGCGAACGCAGGCCGACATCGCCGGGATCCTTGCGGTCGGCCTGATGTCAATGGCGGTGCTGGGTGTCGGTGCCTGGCTTGCGCTCAGAGCAAGTCGCGGATCCTCCCGCGCTGACGCACGGCATCGAATCCCGAGTGCGGAATAGACTCCCGGGTGCGCAGTGCTCGCCGCGTCAACCTACGCGTCCGGCGTACTCGCATCCACCGAGGTGTGCGCCGCGGGAATCGAGCCGAGGCGACCGGCCTGATAGTCGTCGAATGCCTGCATGAGCTCGGCCCTGGTGTTCATGACGAACGGACCGTGTGCCGCCACGGGCTCGCGAATCGGCTGACCGCCGAGGATGAATACGTCGAAGCCGCCGAGTCGCGACTCCTGCACGGGGTCGGCGGCAATCGTGATCGTGTCACCCGATCCGAAGACTGCCGTCTGGCCCGACTTCAGCGCGCGCCGACCGGTGCCCGAGCCGACCTGGCCGTCACCGGAGAGGGCGTAGACGAGGGCGTTGTAGTCCGGGCGCCACGGCAGCGTCACCTCGGCGCCGGGAGCGATCGTCGCGTGGACCAGGGTCGCGGGCGTGTAGGTCTGCCCCGGGCCCTGCACGCCGGCGAGCTCGCCGGAGATGATGCGCAGCAGCGCACCGCCATCGGGGGAGGTGGCGAGGCCCACCTGGCCCGAGCGCAGGTCCTGGTAGCGAGGCTCGGCCATCTTGAGGCTGCTCGGCAGGTTGACCCATAGCTGCAGGCCGTGGAAGAGACCACCGCTGACGACGAGGTGCTCCGGTGGCTTCTCGATATGGAGGATGCCAGCGCCAGCCGTCATCCACTGCGTGTCGCCGTTGGTGATGACGCCGCCGCCACCGTGCGAGTCCGCGTGCTCGAATATGCCGTCGATGATGTAGGTGACCGTCTCGAATCCGCGGTGCGGATGCCATGGCGTGCCCTTCGGCTCACCGGGCGCGTACTCCACCTCGCCCATCTGGTCCATCATGATGAACGGGTCGAGCGCGCGGAGGTCGATGCCCGCGAAGGCACGGCGCACAGGGAACCCCTCGCCCTCGAAACCGCGCGGCGCCGTGGTCAGCGACACGACCGGACGGTCCACGGCGATGGGGTCGGGCGCGGGTACGCGCGGCAGGGCCAGTGGGTTGTCGACGGTGATGGCGGGCATTCGAGGCCTCCGAGTCGGTGGAGCGGGTGTGCGGGTCCGGGCGGCTAGCGGCTCCTGGAGATTTAGTTGAGCGTTGAACTACATGATAGCCTGATCCCCATGGATGTCCAGTCGACGCGGTCCGGGGATACGCCCGGGGACGTCCGCATGCCGGCCCTCTTCCTCGGGCACGGCGCGCCCCCGCTCCTCGACGACCCGGTGTGGACGCGCGAGTTGGCGGATTGGGCCAGCGCCCTGCCCCGACCCAAGGGCATCGTCATCCTGAGCGCGCACTGGGAGTCCGCCCCACTCGCCATCTCGGCCACGGCTGCGAAGACCCCGCTGGTCTACGACTTCTCGGGATTCCCCGAGCACTACTACCGGATGACCTACGAGACTCCGGATGCCAGCGACCTCGGTCGACTCGTCCGCTCGGTGCTGCCTGACACGCA
>JBJTIQ010000102.1:0-2687 GCA_046095085.1 Actinomycetota bacterium
TTGGTTCCACTTCTGCTCGCCGGAGGAGATGAACTCGTCGATGATCGTCTGCGCGCCGTTGACGAAGTCGCCGAACTGGGCCTCCCACATGACCAGCGCGTCGGGGCGAGCCACCGAGTAGCCGTATTCGAAGCCGAGCGCGGCGAACTCGCTCAGGGCCGAGTCGTAGACCCAGAGCTTGGCACCGTCGCGGTAGCACTTCTTCAGCGGCTTGTACTGCCACCCGGTCGACTTGTCGACGATGACCGCATGACGATGGCCGAAGGTGCCACGGCGGGAGTCCTGGCCGGCCAGGCGCACCGAGCGACCTTCGAGGAGCAGCGATCCGACAGCCAGCGCCTCGGCCATGCCCCAGTCGATCGCATCGTCCTGGACCATCTGGGCGCGGCGCTGCAACTGGGGGGCCAGGCGCGGGTGGACCGTGAACTCATCCGGCATCTCCAGCTGCGAGGCCACGACGAGATCGACTGTCTCCTGGGAGATGGAAGTGTCGACGTCCGCCGATGGCTGCTGCGGCGTGAGATTGCGCTGGCCGGAGCGCACGACCTCGGCCGACGTGTCGCTGAACGCCGCGTGCTCGGCAGGTTCGCTTCGCGTGTCCTGAAAGACCTTCTCCAGCTGCTCCTGGAAGTGGCGCAGTGCCTCCTCGGCCTCCTCGACCGTGATGTCGCCGCGACCGATGAGCGACTCGGTGTAGTGCTTGCGCACCGACCGCTTGGCGTCGATGAGCTCGTACATGAGGGGCTGGGTCAGCGAGGGGTCGTCAGCCTCGTTGTGGCCGCGGCGGCGGTAGGTGACCAGGTCGATGACGACGTCCTTGTGGACCGCCTGGCGAAAGTCGAAGGCGAGCTTTGCCACGCGCACCACGGCCTCGGGGTCGTCGCCGTTGACATGGAAGATCGGCGCCTGGATCCCGCGGGCAAAGTCGGTGGGGTAGACGCTGGAGCGGCTGTAGCGCGGCGATGTCGTGAAGCCCACCTGGTTGTTGACGACCACGTGGACAGTGCCGCCCGTGCGGTAGCCCTGGAGCTGGGACAGGTTGAGGGTCTCGGCGACCACGCCCTGGCCGGCGAAGGCAGCGTCGCCGTGCATGAGGATCGGCAGGATCGAGAACTGCTCCTCGCGCGGCAGGAGGTCCTGCTTCGCGCGCACGATCCCCTCGAGGACCGGATCTACGGCCTCGAGGTGCGAGGGATTGGCCGCGAGGTAGACCTTGGTCTCCAGACCGTCGGCGCTGCGGTAGGTGCCGCTCGTGCCGAGGTGGTACTTCACGTCGCCGGAGCCCTGCACGGACTCCTCGCCGTAGTTGCCCTCGAACTCCTGAAAGATCTGGCCGTAGGACTTGCCCGCGATGTTGGTCAGCACGTTGAGTCGACCGCGGTGGGGCATGCCGATGGCGGTCTCGATGATGTTGTCGCGCGCCGCACAGCGCAGTACCTCATCGAGCAGGGGGATGAGCGACTCCGAGCCTTCGAGCGAGAAGCGCTTCTGTCCGACGTACTTGGTCTGGAGAAAAGTCTCGAAGGCCTCGGCCTCGTTGAGCTTGTGCAGGATGCGCAGCTGCTCGTCGCGGGAAGGCTTGTGGTGGGGGATCTCGACGCGCTCTTGAATCCACTCGCGCTGGTCGGGATCCTGGATGTGCATGTATTCGATGCCGATACTGCGGGTGTAGGAGTCGCGCAGGACACCGAGGATCTCGCGCAGCTTCATCAATGGTCGCCCGGCGAAGCCGCCCGTCGCGAACTCCCTGTCGAGATCCCACAGGGTCAGCCGGTGAGACAGGACATCGAGATCGGGGTGCATCCGCTGCGCGTATTCGAGCGGATTGGTGTCGGCCATGAGGTGGCCGCGCACGCGGTAGGCGTGGATGATCTCCTGGACGCGGACCGTCTTGTTGAGGTCGGTCTCGTGCGAGGCCGAGATGTCCTGGGCCCAGCGAATCGGCTCGTAGGGGATACGCAGGCTCCGGAAGATCTCCGTGTAGAAGTCGTCGTCGCCCAGAAGGAGCTGGTGAATTCGGCGTAGGAACTCGCCCGACTGAGCACCTTGGATGATTCGGTGGTCGTAGGTCGACGTCAGGGTCAGCGTCTTGGATACGGCGTTGCGCACGAGGGTCTCCTCGCTTGCGCCCTGCCATTCGGCGGGGTACTCCATGGCACCGACGCCGATGATGCATCCCTGGCCCTGCATGAGCCTGGGCACCGAATGCTCGGTGCCTAGCGTGCCGGGGTTGGTCAGGCTGAGCGTGGTGCCCGCGAAGTCATCGGCGGTCAGCGAGCCGGTGCGGGCGCGACGTACGACGTCTTCGTAGGCGGCCCAGAAGTTCGCGAAGTCGAGGTCCTGGGCACCCTTGATGTTGGGTACGAGCAGTTGGCGGGTGCCGTCGGACTTGGTGAGGTCGATCGCGATGCCGAGATTGACGCCGTCGGGGCGCATGACCGCCGGCTTGCCGTCGATCTCGAGGTAGAAGGCGTTCATCTCGGGCACGGACGCCAGGGCGCGCACCACGGCGTAGCCGATGAGATGCGTGAACGAGACCTTGCCGCCGCGACCTCGGGCGAGGTGGTTGTTGATGACGACGCGGTTGTCCGCGAGGAGTTTCGCCGGAATGCCGCGCACGCTGGTGGCGGTGGGACCGCGAGGCTGGCCTCCATGTTGCCGACGATCCGAGCGGCGGGACCCTTGAG
>JBJTIQ010000103.1:0-4288 GCA_046095085.1 Actinomycetota bacterium
GGGGCCACGCGGCGGACGTAGCCGGCCCGCACGAGCAGGCGATGGCTCGGGACCTCGGCGTCGGCGGGGTCCTCCCGCAGCGTTCGCAGGAAGAGGGTCGACATGCGCAGGATCACGGGCAGCCCATCTGGTCGCGGAAGATCCGAGGATAGCGGTGCTGTGGCTCAGAAGAGGATGGTGGCGAACTCTCCGACCTCTTCGAACCCGACAGCGTCGTAGCACCGACGCGCCGCCTCGTTGTAGTCGTTGACGTAGAGGGTGACCAGAGGAGCGCATTCGCGACGAGCCGCCTTGACGACGGCCGCCATCCCGGGGGTCGACAGCCCCTGGCCGCGCCGATCGGGGGCAACCCACACGCCCTGCACCTGGCAGGCCCGGGTCGAGGCCGCACCCACCTCCGCCTTGAAGACGACCTCGTCTCCGTCGATGCGCGCGTATGCGCGGCCGTCGCGGATGAGCTCGGCGATGCGAGCGCGATAGGTGCCGGCCGCGCCGCCGCTCAGTGGCGATACGCCGACCTCCTCGGTGAACATCGCCACGCAAGCGGGGAGCAGGAGGTCCAGTTCGTCGATACGCACGGGGCGCACGCGTTCGTCGCCAGCGACCGGGGAGTCGCTCGCGATGGACAGCAGGGGCTGGTGACGCCGCTCCTCGCGCGGACGACCCCAGGCATGGCGTATGCGGTCCCACAGGTCGAGCACCTCGTGAGCCGGTCCCACCATCGACGACCCCCTGCGTCCACTGCGGGCCAACTGAGCGGCGAAGGCCTCGCGCGACTCGTCATCGGTGGCAATCGGGATGACATTGGCGCCCAGGTAGAGGGCGGACAGGGGATGGCCCTCGACGGCGTAGACGGATACGTCGGAGACGACCCGGACGCCGATCGCCTCGAGCCGCGAGGCCACGAAGCAGTGGGCCACGGGGTCAGCGGCGAGAACGCCGCGAAACCAGGGAAGGTCGCCGGCCGCGAGGGAGCGGACCTCGCCGCGCACCTAACTCACCGAGACGACCGGCGAGCCCTCGGCGTCGGCGCTGATCTGCTCGGCGAGCTTCATCGCCTCTTCGATCAACGTCTCCACGATCTGGTGCTCGGGGACCGTCTTGATGACCTCGCCCTTGACAAAGATCTGACCCTTGCCGTTGCCGGAAGCCACGCCGAGGTCAGCCTCGCGAGCCTCTCCCGGACCGTTGACCACGCAACCCATGACCGCGACGCGCAGGGGCACGTCGAGGCCTTCGAGTCCGGCGGTGACCTGCTCGGCCAGGGTGTAGACGTCGACCTGCGCCCGGCCGCACGATGGGCACGAGACGATCTCAAGCCCGCGCTGCCGCAGGTTGAGCGACTCGAGGATGCCGATGCCGACCTTGACCTCTTCGACGGGCGGAGCGGACAGCGAGACGCGAATCGTGTCGCCGATTCCCTGCGAAAGGAGCGCTCCGAACGCGACCGCCGACTTGATGGTGCCCTGGAAGGCAGGGCCAGCCTCCGTGACGCCCAGGTGCAGCGGGTAGTCGCACTGCTCCGCGAGCAACCGGTAGGCCTGCACCATCGTGACCGGGTCATGGTGCTTTACCGAGATCTTGATGTCGCCGAAGCCGTGCTCTTCGAACAGCGACGCCTCCCACAGGGCCGACTCGACCAGTGCTTCGGGCGTGGCCTTGCCGTACTTCTTCAGCAGGCGCGGGTCGAGCGAGCCGGCGTTGACGCCGATGCGGATCGGCGTGCCCGCGTCGGATGCCGCGCGGGCAATCTCCTTGACCTTGTCGTCGAACTGCTTGATGTTGCCGGGATTCACGCGCACGCCAGCACAGCCGGCCTCGATTGCGGCGAATACGTATTTGGGCTGGAAGTGAATGTCTGCCACCACCGGGATCCCCGACTTGCGGGCGATCTGGGGCAGCGCGTCTGCATCATCCTGACTCGGAACGGCGACGCGAACCACCTGGCAGCCTGCGGCGGTCAGCTCCGCAATCTGCTGCAGCGTGGCGTTGACGTCAGCCGTCAGGGTCGTGGCCATCGACTGCACGCTCACGGGGGCATCGCCTCCCACCGCCACGGGATGGGTGGGGTGGCGAAGGAGCAGCGAACGGGTGGCGCGGCGCGGAGCCAGGACGGGCGGGGGCGCCGAGGGCAGGCCCAGGTCGATGCTCACGCTCTTTAGTATCCCCGACGAGTGGGCAGCGCACATCCGGGCCGCTGTTACCCCAGGGTGATGGGCTTGACGAGATCGGCGAAGATCACGACGGCGCCGATCCCTACGAGCACGATGGCCACGACATAGGCCACCGGAAGCATGCGCGCGACGTCGACCGGGCCCGGGTCGGGACGACCCCGCCACTTCGCCACCTTGCTGCGGGCTCCCTCGTAGAGCGCACCAGCCACGTGCCCTCCGTCGAGAGGCAGGATCGGCAGCAGGTTGAACAGGAAGAGGAAGAGATTGAGCGAGGCGGCCAGGCCCAGGAAGATCGCGACCTTAGCCTCCGTCGATTCGTCGGACGCGACGATCTCTCCACCCAGGCGACTGACCCCCACCACGCTCACCGGGCCGTCTACCTGGCGCTCCCCTCCCCCGATCAGCGTGTCGCTCACGAGTTCGTAGAAGCGCACGGGCAGGGAGACGAGGGCCACCACCGAACGCTCGGTGAGGTCCCACATCGCGGCCGGCACGCTCGACCACGGCTGGGGCACGTAGGTGATCTCCGGGCGCAGGCCGAGGAAGCCGGTCGTCTGCGTCTGCCCGGTCGGCTCACCGCCCTCGTCGTAGACGGGACGGGTGACCTCGACGACGTCGACGGGCACGACGACCGTCGTGCCATCAGCTCGCACAATGGTGACGTCGAGCGTTTGAGCGCCCCCCTCGCGAACGGCCGCGGTCATGTCCTCCCATGCACCGGGTGGCTGGCCATCGATCGCCGTGATGGTGTCGCCGGGCTGCAGACCGGCAACGGCCGCTGGCGACGGGCCGAGCGCGCACGCACCATCAGCCTGTGCCGCACCCGTGGGGTTGCTCACCGAGGGCAGGCAGGGGACGACGGCATTGACCTGGAGGGTCGCCTGCGGCACCCCTATCCCGACCAGCACGGCGCCGAAGAGCAGGAAGGCGAGCACGAGGTTCATGAACGGCCCGCCGAGCATGATGATCACGCGCTTGTGCACGGGAAGCTTGTAGAAGACCCGGTCTTCGTCGCCGGGCGCGATGTCTTCGAGCGACTGTCGGCGAGCATCCTCGACCAGGGTGGCCAGACGACCTGTCGACATGCGGCCGGCCGTGCCCTCGGGTGCACCCTTCGGCGGCGGGATCATGCCGATCATCCGGATGTAGCAGCCAACGGGGATCGCCTTGACGCCGTAGCGGGTCTCGCCCCGCACCTTCGACCACGCTGTCGGCCCGAATCCCACCATGTATTCGGTGACCTTGACCCCGAACTTCTTCGCAGGCACCAGGTGGCCGATCTCGTGAAGGGCGATCGAGGCGAGGATGACGAGGAAGAAGGCGATGATGCCAATGACCTCCCACATCAAAGCGCACCTCCCTCGATGACCTCGGCCGCAGCCTTGCGTGCCCACTCGTCTGCAGCAAGGACGCGCTCGACAGTGTCGGCGTTCCCCCGATTGTCGCTCGACAGATGCCTTTGAAGCACCTCGGCGATCGTGTCGACAATTCCCGTGAAGGGAAGCCGCCCGGCAAGGAAGGCGGCGACCGCCACCTCGTCGGCGGCGTTGAAGACGGCGGGCGCCGTGCCACCGGCGGCCCCCGCTCGCCGGGCCAGGCCCACGGCCGGGAAGGCGTCATCGTCGAGGGGGGCGAACTCCCACGAGGCCGCCCGAGTCCAGTCGCAGCCCGGTGCGGCATCGGCAACGCGATCGGGCCAGCCGAGCGCCCAGGCGATGGGCAGGCGCATGTCCGGAGGGCTCGCCTGGGCGAGAGTCGACCCGTCGACGAACTCGACCATCGAGTGCACGATCGACTGGGGGTGCACGACGACGTCGATGCGCTCGAAGGGAATGTCGAACAGCAGGTGCGCCTCGATGACCTCCAGGCCCTTGTTAACCAGGGTCGCGGAGTTGATGGTGACGAGCGGACCCATCGACCACGTCGGGTGGGCGAGCGCCTGCTCGGGCGTCGCCGTCGCGAGTCGACCAGCGTCCCAGTCGCGGAACGGGCCGCCGGATGCCGTGAGGATCAATCTCGCCACCTCGTCGTGGCGTCCCCCCATCAGGCACTGAGCAAGCGCTGAGTGCTCCGAATCCACCGGCCGGATCTGTCCGGGCGCAGCGCGCTCCTTG
>JBJTIQ010000104.1:0-13428 GCA_046095085.1 Actinomycetota bacterium
CCGATGCCCCGTGAAGCGCCGGTCACGAGCGCGGAACGAGATTCAGTCATGGACGCAGCCTAGAAGGTGACCGCCCCGGAGCCGGCAGCCCAACGGCATCTGAGAGGGTTGCCGCATGGCACATGCAGACGGCGACCAGCCCCTTCGCCTCAACAATCACCATCAAGACACCCTCTCGGTGATCTTCTCCCACCCGACCAGCCACAACATCCGGTGGCACGACGTGCTGTCGCTCGTGGAGTACGTCGGCGATGTCGAGGAGCGTCATGACGGTCGATTCAAGGTGACGATCGGGGCGGAGACGGAGATCTTCGACCGGCCGCAGCACAAGGACATCGGCACACAGATGGTGGTCGACCTGCGCCGCATGCTGCGTAACGCCGGGTTCGAGCCCAAGAAGGCCGGAGACGAGGTCTGACATGAAGGACATCACCGACGCCATCGACCTCAGCGACCGCACGGCGATCGTCGCCGTCGACTTCCACAGCACCCGGATCTACGCCCTCGACTCGGCGGACCACTCGAAGCCAGAGCACGTGGTCGCCGAGGATCCACGCAAGCGCTTTCACAACGTCTACCACCACCACGGCAATGTGGACGGCACCTACCTCGATGACAGCGACGCCTATTGGAGCACGCTTGCAGGGGCACTCGCACCGGCCAGCGCCATCATCCTGCTCGGTCACGGGTCGGGGAAGGCCAACGCGAGCCATCACCTCGTCACCTACCTCGAACACCACCGGCGCGATGTCGCCGCGAAGATCGTGGCCGACGCGCGCGCCGATATCGACGACCTCACCGACGAGCAGCTGCTGCGGCTCGGTCAGCACATCGCGGGGATCGATCCCAAGCGCGACCACGGCGATAGCCGCCGGGGTGAGGCCTAGTCCCTGCCGTCCTCCGCGGGAGTAAGGCGGCGCCGAAGACCCTGGGCCGCCACTCCCGCGATCAGGCAGCCCGCGGCAACTCCGGCCACCCAAAGGACCCCGAGTCCTCCGCCGATGAGCAGGCCGGCGGGGATCGGGGCCAACATGGCGGCCAGTGACCACGTGAGTGACTGCGCGCTGTTGTATCTGCCCCTCAGGTGGTCGGGAGCAATGCTGTTGACCAGGGCCGGCACGGTCGGGCTCCAGACGGATTCCCCGAGAGCGAAGACAACCGCGAAACCGATGAGCAGGATGGCCCCGGCGACGGCACCGAGGACCGGGGTGGGCACGAGGAAGAGCCACGCTAGCCCCCACAGGACAGCGGTGACGCCGATCATGCGCACTCGCGAGCGTCCACGGATCCATCCGAGAATGAACAGTTGGGCGACCACGATGGTCAAGGTGTTCGCCAGGAACACAATGCCGATCAGCCGCTCGGACTCACCGGCCACGTTCGTGATGAAGATCGACAGCCCAGCCTCCATCGATCCGTAGCCGCAAACCAGCAGCACGAGCGACACCGCGATGAGGCCCATCACGCGCCCGTCCCTGAGCACGGGGCCCCAGCCCACGGGGACATCACCCTCGGCGGCAGGCGACGGCCCGCCATGTCCGCGCAGGGACAGCACGGCGATCCACAGGGCGACGTAGGTGACGGCATCGATGTAGTACAGCCATTGGAAGGTCACCGGGCGCGAGATGTCGACGATTGTCGCCGCGAGTAGGCCCCCAAGGCCAAGGCCGAGGTTGAGGAGCATGAACCCCACGGCGAAGGCTGTCGGACGCTGCTCCTCCGGCACGAGACGCGCCGTGAACGTGCTGGCCGGGCCCCAGATTCCGGACCCCCCGGCGGCCAGGACGGTGGCCGCCGCGAAGGCCTGCGGAACGTCGGTGATGAAGGCGGTGAGGAAGACGCCGACTGCCTCGACAGCGACCGCGACGAGCATCACCGGTCGCGGTCCGAAGCGATCGGTCATCGTGCCGACGACGGGAGTGAGGACCAGGCCCACCACGGCCATCCACGACAGCACGAGCGTCGCAGTCAGGATGGGTAGTCCCCGAACCTCGGCGAGGTAGACGACAAGGAGCGACATCGTGAGCCCACTACCGACCGAATCGAGGAATCGCCCGACGGCCAGGATACGAAAAGGGCCGCGCAGGACCAGTCGAACGTCGGCCCACGCGGTGGCGGCCGAACTCATGCGCGGGTCGGCTTCTCCGGCAGCTTTCGATTGAGCACCAACGCCACCACGGCGGACACCGCGGCGACGACGAGTATCCCTATCCAGCCCCCGATATCGCCGGCGCCGGTGATGTTGGGCGGATCATCAGGGCACATGCCCAGGCCGCACTCGGGGATGATCGACACGGCGATGACCAGAAGAACGAGGAAAACGAAGGCCACGACGAAGAGCGAGAGAGCACGCACAGCCCCGCGCTGGCCCATCACGCCCGTGTCTCCCGCGTCGAGTGGCGTCTGCCACATCAGCAGCAGCGCGCAGCCCGCTGCGCCGATGGCGAACGTCACGAACGCCCAGGTGTAGAGGTGCCAGCCGAGGAACGCTGGCCCGTATCCGGGGTCGCCCGGCTGGATGTGCAGGAGGATCTGGCGAACGCTGCCGGCGCCGCCGGCGAAAGCCGCCAGGATGCTGATGGCGTAGTGACGTGCCCGAATGCCCCAGAGCAAATTCATGACCGGGCCTACGGCCAGGCCGATCATCCCCGAGCGCTGAACGAGGCACAGAGGACACGGCTGCTCACCGATGCCGAACTGCAAGTGCAATGAGCCTGCGAGCACGCCGAGGAGCCCCAGCAGGGCGACGATGTTGATGAGGCGTGACAGCGCAACGGCGCGCTGCGAAGACATGTCGGTGATTCCCATCAGAAGCTCAACGGAATGTCGCTGGTCATGTGGAGGCGCAGGAGCACGAGGGTCCACGCGAGGGTGCCGAGGACCAGGAACGGCGTCCAGCGCCATCCCTTGAAAATGCCGACGAAGACCACGATCCACAGGACAAACATCGAGAGCATCACGGATCGCAGGCTACGACCACGGGGGGGCGTCAGCAAGGACCCTCGGGCGTCCACGCGCGTCGTCGGGCGGAGACCTCGTCTAGGGTGAGGCCATGTCGCGCGTCGACCACCTGTCGTGGCCCGAGGGCGTGGGAGTTGGGGTTGCGCCTCTGGTCGCCGGGGCCGACCTTCTTCCCGCCGCGACCATGCGAACCCTCCCCCGCCACGAGGTGCGCGTGCGCACTTGCCTGACGACCTGGCCGCGCGGCGATCTGCTCATCGACGCCTCCCCGATCGTCGGACTCGCTACCGACGGCGCACTTGCCACCTTCACCTACGGATCGGAAGAGCACGCGCTGATCGCCCCGCTCGACGACGGACGACTCGCTGTCGCTATCTCTGATGACTCGCCGGCGTGGGACGACGGGCACTTCCTCCAGCTTGTCGCCGTCGCTTCTCGCGAAAGCAGTGTCGACCGCAGCGACTTCGGAGTGGGCCTGCTCGGCTATGGCGCTATCGGCGCCGAGCACGCGCGGGCGATCCTCTCGACCCCCGGCCTCGCACTCGCTGCCGTATGCGACCCGAAGCCTGAGCGCATCGCCGCCGCCCGCGAACTCGCGCCGGATGTGCGCGCCCACCACACGGCCGACGATCTCCTCAACGACCCATTGGTGGATATCGTCATCATCTCGACCCCACCCGATAGCCACGCCCACTGGGCGCTCCGCACGCTCGAGCAGGGGCGTCACGTGATCCTCGAAAAGCCCATGGCCCTGACGACGCGCGAATGCGACGAGATCCTCGCTGCCGCTGCCGACCGCAACCTGCTCGCAGCTGTCTACCAGAACCGCCGGTTCGATCCGGACTTTCGACTCATCGTCGAGTCCGTGCGCGCAGGGCAGATCGGCGAGGCCTTCCACCTCGAGGCGTTCGTGGGTGGCTACGGCCACCCGTGCAACTACTGGCATTCCGACGCACAGGTGTCCGGCGGAGCACTCTTCGACTGGGGCTCGCACGTCATCGACCAGGTCCTCGCCCTCTTCGACGGCGAAGTCGAGAGCGTCACAGCGCTCAATCACAAGCGCGTGTGGCACGACACCACCAATGCGGATCACGCTCGCATGACCCTGCATTTCGATGGTGGGCGAGAAGCGACATTTATCTACTCCGACCTGGCAGCTGCGCTCAAGCCGCGGTGGTATGTGCTCGGCACGCGCGGAGCCATCACCGGCGATTGGCGACAGGAGTCGGTCATCGCCCGAAGCGCAATCGGAACCCTCGACGAAGACATCCTGGCCGCGGCTGATTCTCCCCCCATCATGCGGCGCCACTCCCCCGACGGCGATCTCACGACGCTCGTCGCCCGCCCAGCCGAACCCCACCCGTTCCACGCCGACATGGCCCTGCGACTGCGATATGGCTTCGCACCACGCGTGCGCGGCATCGAGTCCCGACGCGTCGTCGCGATGCTCGAGGCGGCCGAGGAATCAGCCCGGCTGGGCGGCCTTCCGGTGAAGCCCGCATGATGCGGGTGCGATGGGGCCTCCTAGGGGCAGGCTGGATCGCCCGTCGGGCGATCGCGCCGGCCATCCACTCCGCCGATTCGTCGCAACTCACCGCGGTCGCAGCGCGAGACGTGGCCCGCGCCCAGGCGCTCACACCTGCAGCGCACGCCTATGACGCCTACGCGGCCGTCATCGACGATCCCGACGTCGATGCCGTCTACATCGCGCTCTCCAACGACGGACATCTGCCCTGGGCGATCGCCGCCCTGGAGGCGGGCAAGGCAGTGCTGTGCGAGAAGCCGCTCGGCTGCACGGCGCACGAAGCCCGGCAGATGAGAGACGCGGCCGCTCGCACCGGCGGCCTGCTGGTGGAGGCCACCTGGAATCTGTGGCACCCCCGGACCGTACGTGCCGCGGCGCTGCTCGCGTCCGATGCCATCGGCCCACTTCGCGCGTACTCAGCCGCCTTCGTCTTCGACGGTGTCGCCGACGGCAACTACCGGCTCGACCCGACCCGGGGCGGAGGCGCGCTGCTCGACGTGGGCTGCTACCCGCTGACCGGCGCCGCATGGGCCACCGGCGGCCCCTTCGAGTCCGTGGACGACGTCGAGGTGGTGTGGTCTGACAGCGGGGTCGACCTGACGGCAGGAGCCCGGCTCACCATGGGCGGCGTACCCGTCAACGTGCGTGGCTCTTTCCGAGAGCCACACCACGAGGCACTGGTACTCGAAGGCGACCACGGCCAGATCGAGATGACCGGCAACGACGCATTCGTCTCCTGGCTCCAGCCAAGCACCCTGCGCGTCCTCGATCGCGACGGCGAGCGGGTCGAGCATTTCGCCCCCGTCGACCCCTACCGGCTGATGGTCGAAAACGTCAGCCGGGCCGTGCTCGGACAGGATTGCTGGCTGCCAGATCCTCAGTGGTCCATCGTCGTCGCCGAGGCCATGGACGCGATCCTCGCCGTCGGAGCCGCACGCCGGTGAACGCCGCCCCCGTGCTCTACGCCGTCGACGACGGCGTCGCCCTCCTCACGCTGAATCGCCCCGACCGGCTCAACGCCATCACTGCCGAGATGGGGCACGCCTACGCGCGCGCCATGCGCGAAGCCAACGAAGACCGGGCGGTGCGCGTCATCATCGTCACCGGTGCCGGCCGCGGATTCTGCTCCGGTGCCGACCTGTCGGTCTTGGCACAGGGGCCCGATGCCCTGGACTCCTTTACCGCCGACCAACCTCTCGACAGCCTGCCCACCTGCGCGCTCACCACGGCCAAGCCGGTGGTCATGGCGGTCAATGGGGCGGCCGCGGGACTCGGATTCGTCTTGGCGCTCACCGGCGACGTGTGCTTTGCGTCACCGCAGGCTCGCTTCATCTCCGCGTTCTCTCGGCTCGGGCTCGTCGCGGAGTACGCCGTCGGCTGGCTGCTGCCTCGACAGATCGGGCGTCAGCGCGCGGCCGAAATCCTCATGAGCGGGCGTTCCGTCGACGCGCCGGAGGCCTACCGGATCGGGATGGTTCATGCGATCGACGACGACGTCGTGGGGGCGGCCATGACGTGGGCCACCGACGTAGCGACTAACTGCTCCCCGGCGTCACTGGCGACCATGAAGCGTCAGCTCGACGAATCGTCGATGCAGACATTCGCCGACAGCATGGCGGACAGTCTTCGCCTGATGTCCGCGTCCTTCCGGCAGCCCGACCTTGCCGAGGCGCTGATCGCAAAGGCCGAGGGCAGGCCACCCAACTTCGCCTAGCCCCTAGTCGAGCACCCCTGCGTGCGCGAGGGCAAGCCGCACGATGCGTCCCTGGCCGTTGGTCATCTCCGCCTGGAAGCTCGCGGAAGCGGCCTCGTGTGGATCGACCCAGGTGAGGTCTAGCGCCTCCTGGCTTGGCACGCAGTCGCCGTCGCAGGGGACGACGTAGCACAGCGCGACAGCGTGCTGGCGCGGGTCGTGGTAGCCCGTCACCGCCGGGTCCGGGAAGTACTCGGCGATGGTGAAGGGGGCGGGAGAGATCGGGAGGCGCGGCAGCGCAACCGGGCCGAGATCCTTCTCGATATGCCGCAACAGCGCATCACGAAGCAACTCGCCGTAGAGGACGCGACCGGAGACGAGGGCGCGACTGATGGACCCGTCGGGCATGGCACGAAGGAGTAGGCCGACACTGGTCACGCGTCCCCACGCATCCGTTCGCACCGGCACCGCTTCGACATACACGATGGGCAGTCGCTCGCGAGCCTGCTCAAGCTCATCCTGGCTGAGCCAGGAGCTCCGGACATCGAGCATGTCGCTCACGGCACCTCCCTCGACGTGCCGCCCCTGACGGGGCGGCTAATCTCGACGCATGCCGACTGTAGATGCCCAGCAGCCCGACGGGTCGCCGTATCCCGTGACACGCTCGGAGGACGAGTGGCGTGCCATGCTCGACTCGGAGGAATACCGAGTGCTGCGCGAAGCCGGCACCGAGCCTGCCTGGTCGGGGGAGTTCGTCGACACCAAAGCCTCCGGGGTCTACTCGTGCCGGGCCTGCGGCACCGAGCTCTTTAGGTCCGACGCCAAATTCGACTCCCACTGCGGCTGGCCGTCGTTCTTCACGCCCCTCGCCGGTGATCGGGTCGTCGAGATCGAGGACCGAAGCCATGGCATGGTCCGCACGGAGGTCCGATGCGGGGCCTGCGGCAGCCACCTCGGGCACGTCTTCTCCGGTGAGGGCTACGGCACCCCCACGGACCTTCGCTACTGCATCAACAGCGTGTGCCTCACGATGGAGCCCGGCTCAGACGGCCCCTGAGCCCGGCGTGTGCAGACGGGGCTGGCCCGCACGGTCGTCGTACCCTGCTTGAGTGACCACCTCGGCCCCCTTCGATGCCGCCCTGGAGAGCCTGCGGCGGGTGCGCTATCGGCCGGAGCTGTCCATCGATGAAGCCCCGGCGCCTCAGCGCCTGGCACCCCAGGCCGTCGCCATCACCGCGGAGTTCGTGGAGGATGACGAGGAACTCGCCAGCGGCCGTCTGGTGCTCCTGCACGACCCCGACGGCGTCGAGGCGTGGCAGGGAACCTTCCGGGCAGTGACGTTCGTCAAGGCGGTCCTCGAGCCTGACCTCGCGGCGGACCCCCTGCTCACGGGGGTGGCCTGGACCTGGCTGGAAGAGGCACTCGAGGGAGCAGGACCGCGTACCTCGCTCGGCGGCACCGTCACCCGGGTGATGAGCGAGTCCTTCGGAACGATCGGCGACCGCGACGTCTCCGGCCAGGTCGAGATTCGAGCGTCGTGGACTCCCCTGTGTGACCCCGCCGACATGGGCGCCGAAGCCGAGGCGTGGGCCGCATTGCTCGGCCAGGCCGCCGGGCTCCTCCCCCTGCCCCAGGGGGTCGCGGTGCTGTCGCCCGCGCACCGGGCCCGATGACCCAACCGCCCGACGCGTCCGAGTCACCCGCAGCGGCCCGACAGCCCGGCAGAGCCGGCTCTGTCGAGCTGCCCCCCGTCGAACTGCCCCCCGTCGAACTTCGCGACGGGGTGCCACCACTGACCGACACCCCCGAAGGCCTGGCCGAGGCCGTGCGAGCACTTGGCTCTGGTCGCGGTCCTGTTGCCGTCGACGCCGAGCGTGCCTCCGGCTTTCGCTACGGCCAACGCGCCTACCTCGTGCAGTTCCATCGGCGCGGCTCAGGTACCTGGCTGATCGATCCCATCGCACTACGAGACCTAACCGCTTTGCAGGCGTCAATCGCCGATGACGAATGGGTCCTGCACGCCGCATCGCAGGACCTCCCCTGCCTGCGCGAGATCGGACTCCGGCCTTCTCGCATCTTCGATACCGAACTCGCCGCGCGCATGCTGGGCCGCGATCGCGTGGGTCTCGGCCCACTCGTCGAGGCCGAACTCGGGATGTACCTGGCCAAAGGCCATGGGGCTGCCGACTGGTCGACGCGTCCCCTTCCCGATAGCTGGCTGCGCTACGCCGCACTCGACGTCGAGGTTCTCCTTGAGCTCCGCGACCTGCTGGCAGCGGACCTCTTGGCGACGGGTAAGGAGGAGTGGGCAGCCGAGGAATTCACGTCGGTTCTCGGTGCACCACCCGCGCCGCCGCGCACCGATCCATGGCGCCGTACCTCTGGCATGCATAAGGTGCGCGGGCGCCGTGCACTCGCGATCGTGCGTTCGCTCTGGGAGGCGCGCGACGTCATCGCCCGTGAGCGCGATATCAGTCCCGGTCGCATCCTCCCCGACGCGGCCATCGTCGCGGCCGCCAGTGCGGCACCCACCGGATGTGAAGTCCTCCTGGCGCTGCCGGAGTTCACCAAGCCGGGCGCGAAGCGCTACGCGCGCCGATGGTGTGCGGCCCTGACAGATGCGTTGGCCATACCCGATGCCGACCTGCCTCCGCAGACTCTGCCGGGCGACGGTCCGCCACCCCCGCGGCTCTGGGCCGAGCGTGATCCCGATGCAGCAGCCCGTCTGGCAGCCGCTCGGGCAGGCCTCACGGAGCTGTCCGAAAGGGTCTCCATGCCCGTGGAGAACCTGGTCAGCCCCGAGTCCGTCCGCCGACTCGCGTGGCGCCCACCTGTGCCCGTCGACGCCTCAGCGGTCGACAGCGCCCTGGCCGGCATGGGAACTCGTGCGTGGCAGCGCGCCCTCGTCGCTGAGCCTCTCGCTCGCGCGTTAGCGGCGACCGCCGATCCCGCGGATGAATCTGCCTAGCCCTCCTGCGGAATGCTCTCCGAATCGTCGGGCAGCAGCGCCGCCACCGCCTCAACCACCTGGCGCGAGATGTCCTGCGCGGTGAGGCCCATCGCGGCGTGCAGCCGAGCGCGCGGCGCCTGATCGGGAAACGCCGGAGGAATGCCGAAGTCACGCACCGGCACGCGAACCCCCTGGTCGGCCAGCATCTGGCGCACGGCCGACCCGAAGCCACCAACCCGTAGGTTGTCCTCCACCGTGACCACCAGGCTCACGTCGCTGGCCAAGCGCGCGAGGGCCGGATTGACCGGGAGGACCCATCGTGGATCGACGACAGAGACCGGCACGCCCTGATCTGCGAGGCGATCAGCGACATCGAGGGCCATGCCAGCGAACGCGCCAACGCTCACGATGAGGACATCCGAGTCAGCATCGGCGCGTAGGACGTCGATGCCGTCGACGCGTTCGACGGCAGGGATTTCACTCGCAAGTGCCCCCTTGGGGAATCGCACGACGGTGGGCCCGTCGTCAATCCCAACGGCCTCGCGCAACTCCTCGCGCAGGGTTTCCCCGTCACGAGGTGCGGCGAGTCGGAGGCCCGGAACGATGCCGAGCATCGTGATGTCCCACATGCCGTTGTGACTCGGTCCGTCATCTCCGGTGACACCCGCGCGATCGAGCACGAAGGTAACGCCCGCCCGGTGCAGCGCACAGTCCAGGAGCACCTGGTCAAAGGCACGATTGAGGAACGTCGCGTAGACGGCTACGACCGGATGCATGCCGGCGTATGCGAGCCCCGCCGCACTGGTGGCGGCGTGCTGCTCGGCGATTCCGACGTCGAAGGTGCGCTCCGGGAACGCGCGGGCGAAGCGATCGAGGCCCGTTGGCCCCAGCATGGCGGCGGTGATGGCCACGAGCCTGGGGTTCTCGCGCCCGAGAGCGACCAAGTCGTCACCGAACGCACCGGTCCAGGTCGGCCCGCCGCTGGCCAGGGGCTTGCCCGTGTCTGGGTCGATGATGCCGACTCCGTGGAAGCGATCCGCCTCGTCGAGTTCGGCTGGCGCATAGCCGCGCCCCTTTTCGGTGATGACGTGGACAATCACGGGAGCACCGAAGTCACGTGCTCGCATGAGTGCATGCTCGACCTCGGCGATGTCGTGGCCGTCGACAGGCCCGACGTACTTGAGTCCGAGATCTTCGAACATCCCCTGCGGGGCAACGATGTCCTTCAGGCCCTTCTTCATGCCGTGCAAAGCCTCGTAGACCGGGGCACCTACGACCGGGGTGCGCTGGAGGGTGCGACGACCCCACTCGAGGAAGCGCTCGTAGCCCTGAGTCGTGCGCAGCGTGGCGAGGTGGTGAGCCAGACCTCCGATAGTGGGCGAATAAGAGCGCTCGTTGTCGTTGACCACGATCACCATCGGCCGGTCAGAGGCAGCGATGTTGTTGAGCGCCTCCCATGCCATGCCGCCGGTGAGACTCCCATCGCCGACAACGGCGACGACGTGACGTCCCTGCCCGTCAGCACCGGCGAGACGTCCCTGAAGGGACCATGCCTTGGCGATGCCGTCGGCGTAGGAGAGCGCGGTGGAGGCATGCGAGTTTTCGATGACGTCGTGGGGACTCTCGGCTCGACTGGGGTAGCCGGACAGGCCGCCTTCTTGTCGGAGCGAGACGTAATCATCGCGGCGACCCGTGACGATCTTGTGCACATAGGCCTGATGGCCGGTGTCCCACAGGATGACGTCGGTCGGTGAATCGAAGACGCGGTGGAGCGCGATCGTGAGTTCGACGACGCCGAGATTGGGCCCCAGGTGGCCCCCGGTGCGGGAGACGCGATGGACGAGGAAGGCGCGAATCTCCTCGGCCAGGTCCGGCAGCTGATCCGCAGGGATGCGCCGTAGGTCGGCTGGGGAGTCGACACTCGCGAGGAGTCCCTCTGGTCGCTTCGCCACGAGCGAAGTCTAGGCGCGAACGCGCGATCTCACAGCCGGGGACGCCACCGGCGCCCGCGCAGAGCCTCCTCGACAAGGCCGACCTCCCGCTCCAGGGCGAGGAGCCGCGCCCCTTCGGCCTCCAGTGCCGCGAGGAAGGCGGCGAGGTCGGTGGGGGCTATCGAGTCGGCCAGTTCGGCCCGTGCGGAGGCATAGGCCGCGCGGGCGCCCTCGATCCGCGCGCGTACGTCGGCACGTGCCCGAAAGGCAAGCAGGACAGGCTGGTCGCGCAGCGCAGGGGTCAGGCGCCAATCGCCAGGACCCGCGTCGAGGAGCCACCCGATGGCGCGCTCGGCGAACTCCGGATCGTCCGGGTCCGGCACTTGCACCGGCCAGCCTGCCGGCCGCACGTCAGACCAGGGAGCGCAGGACGTACTGCAGGATGCCACCGTGCCGGTAGTAGTCCGCTTCGCCGGGGGTGTCGATTCGCACGAGGGGCTCGAATTCGACCGTGCTCCCGTCCTCCCGGATGGCGACAACCCGCACGGCCGACGGGATGCGACCGTCGTTGAGCTCGGTGATCCCGCTGATGTCGAATCGCTCGCGACCCGTCAGGCCCAGGGAGGCCGCCGAGACACCAGCCGGGAACTGTAGCGGCAGGACCCCCATGCCGATGAGATTTGATCGGTGAATGCGCTCATAGGACTCCGCGATGACCGCGCGCACACCGAGGAGCGCGGTGCCCTTGGCTGCCCAGTCACGCGACGAGCCGGAGCCGTATTCGGCGCCCGCAATGATCACGAGCGGGGTGTCCGCCTCCGCGTAGGCGACGGCAGCGTCGTAGATGGGCGCCACCGGGGCATCGGGCTGCGTGAGGTCCAGGGTGAAGCCACCCTCGACACCATCGAGCATGAGGTTGCGCAATCGAATGTTGGCGAAGGTTCCCCGGATCATCACCTCGTGGTTGCCCCGTCGAGACCCGTAGGAGTTGAAGTCTTGCCGGGCGACGCCATGCTCGGTCAGATAGCGACCCGCGGGGCTATCGGCCTTGATGGATCCCGCGGGCGAGATGTGATCGGTCGTCACTGAATCTCCGAGCACGGCGAGCACGCGCGCGCCGGAGATATCGGTGACGGGTTGCGGCGATCGCGGCATGCCGTCGAAGTACGGGGGCTTACGCACGTAGGTCGACGACGGGTCCCAGGCGAATGTCTCACCCGAGGGGGTGTCAAGCGCCTGCCAGCGCGCATCGCCGGCAAAGACGTCGGCATAGCGCGCGGCGTACATCTCCTCGTCGATGGCGGAACTCACGACTGCCTCGACCTCATCGGCGCTTGGCCAGATGTCACGCAGGTAGACAGGCTGGCCGTCGGGCGTCGTTGCGAGCGGGTCACGCAGTATGTCGATGTCCATGGTGCCCGCGATCGCGTAGGCCACAACGAGCGGCGGTGACGCCAGGTAGTTCATCTTGACGTCGGGATTGATCCGGCCCTCGAAGTTGCGGTTGCCGGACAGGACGGAGACCGCGGCCAGGCCTGAGTCATTGACGGCAGCGCTGACCTCGTCGGGCAGGGGTCCGGAGTTTCCGATGCACGTGGTGCAGCCGTATCCCACGAGGTCGAATCCGAGTTTGTCGAGGTAGGGGGTCAGGCCAGCGCGGTCGTAGTAGTCCGTGACCACCTTGGAACCGGGCGCCAGGGTTGTCTTGACCCACGGCTTGCGGACGAGACCCAACTCTGCCGCCTTCTTCGCCACGAGTGCCGCCGCGACCATCACCGAGGGGTTCGACGTGTTGGTGCAGGAGGTGATAGCCGCGATCACGACCGCGCCGTTGTCGATCGTTGCCGTTGTCCCATCACTGAAGGCAACCTCCGCGGGCCGGGGACCGGCCGCGTAGGCCGGTAGCGCCTCTCGAAAGGCCTCGCGCGCTCGGCTCACGTCGACGCGATCCTGGGGACGCTTGGGACCGGCGATCGACGGAACCACGGTTGCCAGATCGAGTTCGAGGTGCTCGCTGTAGCGCGCCTCGCGCGTGGGGTCAAGCCACAGCCCCTGCGCCTTGGCGTACGCCTCGACGAGCTCGATCTGCGCAGCCGGCCGGCCGGTGAAGCGCAGGTACTCCAGGGTCTCGTCGTCGATGGGGAAGATCGCCACCGTCGAGCCGTATTCGGGACTCATGTTGCCGATCGTCGCGCGATTGGCCAGCGGCACGGCTGAAACGCCCTGCCCATAGAACTCAACGAACTTGCCGACCACGCCGTGCTTGCGCAGCATCTCGGTGATCACGAGCACGAGATCCGTCGCCGTGGTGCCCTCGGGCAGCGAGCCCGTGAGCTTGAAGCCCACGACCCGGGGGATGAGCATGGAT
>JBJTIQ010000105.1:0-7229 GCA_046095085.1 Actinomycetota bacterium
GGCCGCGAAGCGGCGCAAAGACATGGAGACCTCCTCAGGGGCGAGGCGGTCAGTCTCCCAGTTCGGCGCGGCGCTTGACGATGTACTCCTCGAGTTCAGCACGGATGGCGTCGTCGAGGGGCGGCTGCTCGTAGTCCTCGAGCTTCTTCTCGTAGATCTCCCGGGCGCGCTCGACCACGTCGCGTGCTCCCAGGCGCGTCCAACGCTCGAAGTTGTCGGAGTTCCACAGGAACGGGCGGTAGAAGCAGGTGCGGAAGCGCTCCATCGTGTGCTCGGCACCGAGGAAGTGCCCACCGGCACCGACCTCCTCGTGGGCGCCGAAGGCGAGGGCGTCATCGTCGAAGTCGACCGGGGTGAACTCGCGCTCGAGCGACTCGAGCATCTGCACGTCGATGACGTACTTCTCGTAGCCGGCGACGAGCCCGCCTTCGAGCCAGCCGGCCGTGTGCATGACGAAGTTGGTGCCGGCCAGGAAGGTCGGCAGCATGGTCATCAGCGACTCGAAAGCCGCCTGGCCGTCGGCCGTCTGCGATGAGTTGAGGCCACCGCCGGTGCGGAACGGCAGGTTGAAGTGCCGGGCGATCTGGCCGGTGCACAGCAATCCGATCGCCGACTCGGGCGTGCCGAACTGCGGCGACCCCGACTGCATGTCGATGTTGGACAGGAACGAGCCGAAGACCACCGGCGCACCCGGACGGATGAGCTGGCTCAGGGCGATGCCGGTGAGGGTCTCCGCCATCTGCTGGGCGAGGGTCGACGGGATCGACACCGGCGACATCGCACCCATGAGCAGGAATGGCGTGAGGATGACCGGCTGCATCGCCTTGGCGTATTCGAACTGCGCCTCGAGCATGCGGTCGTCCCAGCGCAGCGGGGAGTTGCAGTTGATGAGCGAGATGCACACGGGCGTCTTCTCGATGGCCTCGCGACTGCCGAAGAGGATCTCGCTCATGCGGATCGTGTCGAGCGCACGGGTGCCGCTGACGACATTGCCCATGTAGAACTTGTCGGTCAGCGTCATCGCGGCATAAAGCATGTCGAGATGTCGCGAGTCGAGGGGGGCATCACTGGGCTCGCACACCACACCGCCGACGCGGTCCATGGCGCTGAACGACTGGGCGAGCTTGGCGAAGTTGCGGTAGTCCTCCATGGTGGCGTCTCGACGGGTGTCCCCCTGGCGCACGAACGGCGGTCCGTAGACGCTCGAGAAGACCATGTGGTCGCCGCCGATGTGGACGGTGTTGGCAGGGTTGCGCGCCTGAATGTCGAACTCTCGCGGGGCCTTGGCCACCTGCTCGAGCACGAAGTCGGGGTCGAAGAACACCTTGTCGCCGTCGGTGCGCATGCCGGCTGCCTTGAAGAGCTCGACGGCCTCGGGCTTCATGAACTCGATGCCGAGCTCGGACACGATGCGCCGCCAGCCGCGGTCGAGGACGGCCATGGACTCCTCGGAGAGGATCTCGTAGCGCGGGAGCTTGTTGACGAACATGGCGAGTCCCTCCGTCTTGACCGACTTGGCGCCCGATCCTACACTCAGGTTTTGGCACAGACGTTCCATATGATGAAACTTCTGGAGGCGGGATGGCGACCACGGTTCCCGTGGGCACGCAGGCGGTCGATCGCGCCGCCCAACTGCTCGTCGCCGTGCTCGAGTCGGCCGCACCCGTGGCCTCCGCCGAACTCGTCGCCGCCACCGGGCTGCCCAAGAGCACGGTCTCGCGTCTGCTGTCGAGCCTGGAGCGCAGCGGGCTCATCCAGCGCACGTCCGAGGGGGCCGTCATCGCCGGGCCGCGCATCACCGACTACGCGCTGTCGGTGCGCCCCGAGGACACGCTGGTGCGCCTGGCTCAGCCATCGCTCGATCGCCTCAGCCATCTCACCGGCGAGACCGTCAATCTCGCCATCCCCCTCGGCGGCGAGGTGCGCCAGATCGCGCAGGTCGACGCCGTCTACCTCCTGGGTGCGGTCAACTGGCTCGACCGCCCGGTGCCCTTCCACTGCAGCGCACTGGGCCGCGTGTTCCTCGCCCACGGCCATCCCATTCCCGCCGGTCGCCTCCCGCGGTTGACAGACCGCACCATCACGTCGCGCGCGCAGTTGCAGCGCGCCCTTGATCGAGTCGCGCAACTCGGCTACGCCGTCGTCGACTGCGAGCTCGAGCCGGGCCTGGTTGCCGTCGCAGCGCCCATCCGATCCGCGGACGGGTCCGTCAATGCGGCGGTGTCCGTCTCCGGGCCCTCCGTGCGGCTCACCCCCGACGCCCTACCCTCGATCGGCGCCCTCGTTGTCGAGGCCGCCGACACCATCAGCCACGCCCTGCGCCAGGGCCGGTCGAGCACCTCACGCAAGGGAGCAGCATGACCCCCGACGAGATCCTCAAGGGCCTCTACGACGAGACCATGATCGGCAACAAGCCGGCCGTGATCGAGCTGACCCAGGCCGGCCTCGATTCCGGCGTACTGCCCGAGACCATGCTCTTCGAAGCGCTCATCCCCTCGCTCGAAGAGGTCGGCGCGCGATTCGAGCGCGGTGATTGGTTCGTGCCCGAGATGCTCATCGCCGGCAAGGCGATGGCCGCTGCGCTCGACCTGCTGCGTCCACTGCTCGCACAGACCGGCGTCGAAAGCGTCGGCACGTTCGTCATGGGCACGGTCAAGGGCGACGTGCATGACATCGGCAAGAACCTCGTCAACATCATGCTCGAGGGAGCAGGGTTCACCGTGATCGACCTCGGCGTGCAGTGCCCGCCGGAGAAGTTCATCGCGGCCATCGAGGAGCACAACCCCGACATTGTCGGCATGTCCGCCTTCCTCACCACCACGATGCCGATGTTCAAGGCCAATATCAACGCCATCGAGAAGGCCGGCCTGCGCGACAAGGTGGTCATCATGGTCGGGGGCGCCCCCGTAACCCAGGAATACGCCGATGTCTGCGGGGCCGACGGCTACGCCGCAGATGCCGCTACTGCCGTGCGCAAGGCAAAGGACTTCGTGGCGGCGAAGCGCGCCGGATAGTGATGCCCAAGCTCCTTCCCCTCATCGAGCACGCCGTCAAGAAGCCGGTGTGGGACTGCCGCATGTGCGGCCAGTGCGTCCTGCACTCCACCGGCATGACCTGCCCGATGACCTGTCCCAAGACCCTGCGCAACGGCCCCTGCGGCGGGGTGCGCGAAGACGGCAACTGCGAGGTCAAGCCGGAGATGCGCTGCGTGTGGGTCAAGGCCGAGGAGCGCTCGCATTCGCCTGTGAACCCTCACCACTGGGAAGAGGAGTTCAACGACCTGCGTCCGCCGGTCGACAACCGCCTGCAGGGCACGTCGTCGTGGATCAACCTCGTGACCAAGCGAGATCGGCGCACGCCGGCTGGCTGGCAGGGCGTCGCGCGAGTGCAGCATTCGGCCGTGCCGGGTGCGAGCATGGTCGAAATCGACGAGCCCACCACGCTCCCCGAGGGGTTCCACTCATGAGCCGCCTGTCGACATTGCTTGCGGAGGGCACGCGCCCCGTCGTGACGGCGGAGTTCCCCAGCATCGACGGTGGCGGACTAGCCGCCGTGGCGAAGGCGGCCGATGAATTGCGGCCCTTCGTCGATGCCGTCAACGCCACCGACAACCCCGCCGCGCATGCGCACGCATCCAATACATCGGTCGCCATCGGCATGCAGCAGTTCGGTCTCGACCCGATCATGCAGGTGGTCTGCCGTGACAAGAACCGTATCGCCATGCAGGCCGACATCATCGGCGCCAGCCTCTTCGGCGTCGAAAACGTGGCATGCCTCACCGGTGACGACGTCACCGCCGGCGACGAGCCCGAGGCGAGGCGGGTCTTCGACCTTGACAGCACCCAGCTCATCAAAGTCGCCAGCGGTTTGGCGGAGGGTCACTATCTGTCCGGGCGAGCCATCAAGCAGCCTCCCGCTCTCTTCGTCGGGGCCGTCGAGAACCCGTTTGCTCCACCACTGGACTACCGCGTGCTCCGCGCCCTGAAGAAGGCCGAGGCCGGCGCGCGTTTCCTGCAGTTGCAAATCGGCTACTACCCCGAGCGTCTCGAGGCATTCGTGCGCGGGTGCGTCGAGGCTGGTGTCACGCGCACTACCGCGCTCATTCCCACGGTGGTGCTCACCAAGTCGGCAAAGGCGCTGTCCTTCATGGACGAGTCCGTGCCGGGCATCTCAATTCCCGCCGACATGATCGCCCGCGTCGCCGGAGCCGGCGATAAGGACGCGATGGCCGAGGAGTCCTACCAGCTCACCCTCGAGCTCTCACGCCACGCGCTGTCGCTGCCCGGCGTCTCAGGCATCCACTTGACCGACTTCCGACACGACGGTTCCCTCGAGCGGCTCGTCCGCGACCTGGGTATCGGGCCAGCCTTCGACCCGGTAGCGACCGTCGCCGGCACCAAAGCGGGATAGGAGTTCCATGCACACCGTCCTGAGCTCGGCCAAAGCCTCCGTCACCATCGGGCCCGACCAGCCGTTCTGCATCATCGGCGAGCGCATCAACCCCACGGGACGAAAGAAGTTCCAGGAGCAATTGCGTGCCAACGACCTGTCGGCCGTCGAGATCGACGTACGCGACCAGGTCGCTGGCGGCGCGATGATGCTCGACGTCAACATGGGCGCCCCACTCGTCGACGAGGCCAAGCTCCTCGGCGAGGCGGTCACCCTCGTGCAGTCGATGACCGACGTGCCGCTGTGCATCGACTCCTCGGTGGTCGAGGCCCTCGAAGCCGGGCTCGCGGCCTATCAGGGCAAGGCCCTGGTCAACTCCGTCACGATGGAGCGCGATCGCATCGAGTTGATCCTGCCGCTGGTCAAGCGCTACGGAGCGGCCGTCATCGCACTGCCCAATGACGAGGAGGCCATCCCGGAGGATCCCCACCGCCGCCTGGAGCTCGCCAAGCAGCTCATCGGCATTGCCACCGACGAATACGGCATCCCCATCGAGGACATCGTGGTGGATCCGCTGGCCATGCCGGTGGGCGCCGACCACACCCTCGCGCTGAAGACCATGGAGGCTATCCACCTCATCTCGAGCGAGATCGGGGTCAACACCACCCTGGGCGCATCCAATGTCTCCTTCGGCATGCCCGATCGACACACCCTCAACGCCGTGTTCCTGCCGATGGCAATTCAGGCCGGTCTCACCAGCGCGATCATGGATTCGCGCACTCCCCAGATCGTCACCGCCATCAAGGGCGCCGACCTGATGCGGGGCAACGACGAGTGGGGCGCCAATTGGATCGCGGCACATCGGGCGAAGCAGGCGGCAGCCGGCGCATGAACGAAGGACCTGCTCGCGTCACGCTCGCGTTCGAGCCTGCGGGCAAGTCCGTGCGCGTGCCGAGCGGGGTATCCGTCTTCGATGCCGCCCTGTGGAACGGCGTCCCTGTCGATTCCACGTGCGGTGGTCACGGCACCTGCAAGAAGTGCAAGGTCCGGATCGCCGATGGATCGGTGCCCATCAGCCGACTCGACGAGCGCGCATTCACCGCCGAGCAACTTGCCGATGGCTGGCGGCTGGCGTGCATGGCCAATGCCGTTGCCAACCTGACGGTCGACGTCCCCGAGATGACCACCCGGCCCAAGGCCGCCACCGTCGGCGTCTGGCGACAGGTCATCCTGCGGCCGGCCGTGCAAAAGCGCCTCATCACCCTGGAGGAGCCGACGCTGTCAGACCAGCGCACCGACATCCGGCGGGTACTCGACGCGCTCGATGACCTCGAACTCACCGTCGACCCCCTCGTGCTGCGCACGCTCGGCACGGTCCTGCGACAGGCCAAGTGGACGGTCACGGCTGTCGTCGTCGGCACCGACCTCGTCGCCATCGAGCCCGGCGACACCACGGCCTCCGCCTACGGCATCGCCTTCGACCTCGGCACGACGACCGCCGTCGGCACGCTCATGGATCTCACGACTGGCGCGCCGATCGCGGTCGCCTCGATGCTCAACCAGCAGCAGCCCTTCGGCGCCGACGTCATCAGCCGCATCAGCGCGACGATGCTGGAGCCCGAGGCCCTCGATCGACTCCGCGACTTCGCGCACTCCACGCTCCGTGAGCTCGCGAAGGACGTGTGCGAGCAGGCCGGCATCTCCCCCGACCAGGTCTACGAGGTGGCCCTCGCCGGCAACGCCACCATGGCGCAGCTCGCGCTCGGCATCGACCCGGAGCCGCTGGGTGTCGCGCCGTTCATCCTGGCGACCGATTCCTACGACGGCCTGCTGGCCAGCGACCTGGGCATCGCGATCCATCCACGTGCCCGCGCCATGGTCTTCCCCCACCTCGGCGCCTACGTGGGCGGCGACATCATCGCCGGCGTCCTCGCCTCGGGCATGGACCGTGACAAGCGGCTGCGGCTCTTCATCGACATCGGCACCAACTGCGAGATCGTCCTGGGCAATGGCGAGAGGCTCATGGCCACCGCCGCTCCCGCCGGTCCGGCATTCGAGGCCGCCTCGATCCGCTGCGGCATGCGCGCGGCCCCCGGAGCCATCGAGGTCGTCACGATCGGGGACGACGGCATCGCCTTGCAGGTGATCGACGACGTGGCGCCCATCGGACTGTGCGGGTCGGGGCTCGTCGACGCGATCGCCGAGCTCCATCGGTCGGGCCTCATGGACGACCCCGGCCGCTTCCTGCCGCAGGAGGCCATCGAGGCGGCGCGACCGGACCTGGCCGCCCGATTCGTCGAGCGCGACGGCGAGCGGCTCTTCATCCTGGCCGCCGCCGGGGAGTCCGGCAACGGGCAGGACATCTTCCTCAGCCAGCGCGACGTGCGCGAACTGCAGTTCGCCAAGGCCGCCATCTCCACCGGGTGGAAGCTGCTTCTCGAGGAGTTCGGCACCGACGAGTCCGAGATCCAGCAGGTGCTCCTCGCCGGCTCGTTCGGCACCTACCTCTCCGCCAAGAGCGCCATCGGCATCGGACTGGTGCCCAGGATCCCGGTGATGCGCATCGTCAGCGCGGGGAACGTCGCGGGCGAGGGCGCGAAGATGGCGCTGCTGTCGGACTCCGAGCGCCACGGTGCGCGCGCCCTGCTCGAGGAGATCCACTACGTCGAGCTGTCGGATCGCAGCGACTTCAACGCTCGGTTCGTCGATGAGCTCGCGTTCCCGCGCTAGTTCGCGCACCGCTCTCATCCTGTGCGGCGCGCTCAGTGCGGACGCCGCCGCGTGGATCGCGGAGTCCGAGGCTCAGGTCGACATCCACCCGCTGCCGCCGTTGCTGCACA
>JBJTIQ010000106.1:0-14767 GCA_046095085.1 Actinomycetota bacterium
AAGGATGTCGCGCATGGATCTCTCCGCGGGGGCCGGGGGAAGGTCGACCTCGATGGTGCCATCCACGACGCGGCAGGGGAAGGTCGCCAGGTGAACTCCGGGAGAACCTTGAAGAGCCCCGTCACGCAGGTCGTAGCGCCACCAGTGGGAAGGGCAGGTGATGACACCCTGCTTGCACACGCCTCCCTCGAGGGAGGCTCCCTTGTGCAGGCAGGAGTCGGCGACGGCCCGCGGCTGGCCCTCCACCACGGCGACGAGGACCGCGCGTCCGCCTGCCTCGAAGCGCCTCGGCTCGACGAGGTCGGCAACGGCGAAGGTGGGCGTCCAGTCAGTCATGGGCGGCTACCGGCACGCGACTTCGACCGTGCCGAGACGATCGATGCGCGCGACAACCGTGTCGCCGGGGTTCACGGCGAAGGCGGCGGTGCACGCACCGGAGAGCACGGTCATGCCCGCCTCGAGGCCCTCGCCTCGGCGCGCGAGGGCGCGCACCAGCCACGCGACCGACGCGGCCGGGTGGCCTAGCACGGCGGCTCCCGCCGCGGTGGCCATCACCTGGCCATTGACCTCGAGAACGACGCCGCACAGGCGAAGGTCGATGCCCGTGGGATCGACGAGCACAGACCCGGTGACGAACCCCGCTGATGACGAGTTGTCGGCGATGACATCGGGGAGCGTGAAGGAGTATCCCGCGTAGCGGGAGTCGAGCACGTCGATCGCGGGCATGACGGCCGCGGTCGCCGCGAGCACGTCGGCGGCTCCGATGTCGTCGCCCTCGAGATCGTCGCCGATGAGGAAGGCTATCTCGGCCTCCACGCGCGGCTGGATGAACTGGCTGATGATGAGGGGGGAGCCGGGCTCCACGCGCATGTCGCTGGTCAGCCACCCGTAGAGAGGCTCGTCGACATTCATCTGCTTCTGCTTGGCCTCGCTGGTGAGCCCGAGCTTGGCCCCGATGACGCGATGGCCCTGCTCGAGGCGGTGGGCAACAACTCGCGCCTGCAGGTCGTAGGCCGTCGGGATGTCGAAGTGCCCGTGGTGCTCGGTGAGAGGGGTTGTCGCGGTGAGGTCGCGGACGGCCGTGGTCAGTCGCTCGACGGCAGCATCGTGGTCGAGGGTGCTCATCCAGTGACCTCCTGCTCGGCGTGCTTGCGGGCGAGTTCGAGCGCCACGTCGATGATCATGTCCTCCTGGCCGCCGACCACCTTGCGTCGCCCCAGTTCGAGCAGGATCTCTGACTGCGGTACGCCGTAGCGCTCGGCGGCGCGCTCGGCATGCAGCAGGAAGGAGCCGTAGACACCGGCGTAGCCGAGGAGCAGCCCGGCGCGGTCGATGACCTGCTGTCGAGGCATGATCGGGCGCACGACGTCTTCGGCTACGTCCATGAGCGCCAGCGGGTCGACGCCCGTCTCGATGCCGTACTTCGTCGACACTGCCGCGAGAATCTCGGTGGGGCAGTTGCCGGCTCCCGCACCGAGGCCTGCCGAGGTGCCGTCGAGGTTCCTGGCGCCCTCCTCATAGGCGGCGATCGAGTTAGCCACCGCCATCGACAGGTTGTTGTGGGCGTGCACGCCGAGAGGCACCTCGAGCGCCCCGACCAGGGCGTGGACGCGACGGCGCACGTCCTCAACGGTCATGGCGCCCGCCGAGTCGGCGATGTAGACAGTGTCGGCGCCGTAGGACTGCAGGAGAAGAGCCTGCTCGACGAGGCCCTCGGGGGAGTTCATGTGGGCCATCATGAGGAATCCGATGGCCTCCATGCCGAGTTCCTTGGCCACCTTGATGTGCTGCTCGGTGATGTCGGCCTCGGTGCAGTGAACGGCAATGCGGGCGACCGAGACGCCGAGCTCGCGCACCTCTCGCAGGTCATCGGCGAGGCCGATGCCGGGCAGCATCAGGCAGGCGATTTGAGCCTGCTGCGCCGTCTCACAAGCCTTGGCGATGAGTTCCTTCTCGGGGACCGCGGAGAATCCGTAGTTGAAACTGGATCCGCCGAGGCCGTCGCCGTGCGCGATCTCGATGACCTGCACTCCGGCATTGTCGAGCCCCTCGACGATGCGAATGACGTCCTCGGCGTAGTACTGGTGCGAAATAGCGTGAGAGCCGTCACGCAGGGTCGAGTCGATGAGGCGGTAGTCGGCGGTCTTGGCGCTCATGCGGCGTCACCCTCTCGGTGGTCGGCGATAGCCTCTCCGACGCGCATTGCGGCGGCGGTCATGATGTCGAGGTTGCCGGCGTAGGTGGGCAGGTAGTCGCCGGCTCCCTCGACCTCCAGCAGCACAACGACACGGTGGGGGACAACGCCACCCGGTGTGTTGTAGGGACCCTCCTCGATGACCGGCTGGTTCTTCAGCCGGTATCCGGGGACGTAGGACGCGACCGACTTCTCCATGTCGTAGACCGACTCGAGCACGGCGTCGTGGTCGGTGCCCTCGGGCAACGCTCCGAAGACGGTGTTGCGCATGATGATGGGTGGGTCTGCGGGGTTGAGGATGATGATCGCCTTGCTGGTCTCGGCCCCGCCGATCTCGCGAAGTGCCGTCGACGTGGTCTTGGTGAACTCATCGATGTTCTGCCGCGTGCCGGGACCTGCGGATTTCGAGGCAACGGTGGAGACCATCTCGCAGTAGGGAAGTCGATCGACGGCTCGGCGGATGGCGTAGGCCATGGGAGTGGTGGCCTGGCCTCCGCACGTGACCATGTTGATGTTGGGCGCAGCGAGGTGCTCGGTCAGGTTGACAGCGGCGATCACCTTGGGGCCACGGGCAGCAGGCGTGAGATCGACCGCCGTGATGCCTGCCTCCTCGTACTTCTTGTAGTAGCGCACGTGGACATAGGCACTCGTCGCATCGAAGACCATGTCGAAATCGTCGGCGTGATCGATGATCCAGTCGGGTCCCTGGTGAGGGGCGTCGATGCCCAGTGCCTTCGCGCGGGCGAGGCCATCGGAATCCGGGTCGATGCCGACGAGGGCGGTGAGCTGCAGCTTGTCGCTCCGCAGCATCTTGATCATCAGGTCGGTGCCGATGTTGCCGGAGCCGACGATGGCGCAGCGCAGTGTCATGGGTGTCCTTTCGGCTCAGGCTATGCGAAGGGTGATGGGTCCGAGGCGGTCGAAGTCGGCGCGGAAGACATCGCCGCGCACGAAGGGCACGGCCGCATGGAGTGCCCCGGTCATGATGATGGCGCCTGCGGGAAGCGTGACGCCGAGCGGATGCAGGGTGTTGGCGAGCCAGGCGACAGCATCGATCGGGCCGCCGAGCGCGGCAGCGCCAGCGCCGGTGGCCACGAGGTCGCCGTTGCGGGTGAACACCATGCCGATGAGCGCCGGATCGAAGTCGGCGAGCGGCACCACGCGGCTGCCGAACGCGACGGCGCCGTTGGACGCGAGGTCGGAGATGGTGTCGGCCAGCGTGATCTTCCAGTCGGTGATGCGGCTGTCGACGATCTCCAGTGCCGCCACGAGACCGCGTGTGGCCTCCCATGCCTGAGCCGCGGTGCAGTGCGGCCCCGACAGCGGCGCGTCGAGCACGACGCAGATCTCGGCTTCCATGCGCGGTGCGATGTAGCGGTCAGCGGGAACTTCGCCACCGTCGGCGTAGACGGTCGACCCGAGCACGGGCGCGTAGTCGGGCTGGTCGACGCCGAGCATCTCCTGCATGGCGCGACTGGTGAGGCCAAGCTTGTAGCCGATGATCGAGTCGCCGCCGGCGAGTAGCCCCGCAACCCGGCCCTGCTGCACGGCGTAGGCATCCTCGGCGGTCATCTCCGGGAACCGCTCGGTGAGCGGCGGGATCGGCTCGCGGTCGACACGCGCGCTCAGCAGCGCTGCCGACATCTCGCGGATCTGCTCGGGGGTGGGTCTGGTCACGGGTTGCCCTCTCCTGCTGTGCGACGGGGGGTGCGGGGGTCTCGGTAGCCCAGGCGTCGGCTAACCGCGAGGGCGGCGTCCACGGCGGGTCGGGCGAAGCGCCGAAGGGAATCGCTGCCCAGGCGCTGGACGGGGCCCACGATGGACAGCGCTGCGATCACCTCACCGCGCTCGTCGCGGATCGGTGCCGCGATCGATGCCGCTCCGAGCTCGGACTCGTTGACGTTTTCGGCCCAGCCCTGCCTCCGGACCTCCACGAGTGCACTGCGCAGGGCCCGCGGGTCCGTGATCGTGTAGGGGGTCTTGCGCTCGAGCTTCCAGCCGCGCAGCGTGGCCTCGAGATGCTCATCGTCGAGGTAGGCGAGCAGCAATTTGCCGGTGCTGGTGCAGTGGGCGTCGTTGCGGTGGCCGACGCGCCCAAACAGGCGAAGGGTCTGCGGGCTCTCTCGCCGCTCGACGTAGACGACCTCGCGACCGTCGAGCACGGCTACCTGCACGGTCTCGCGCGTCGCATTGCGCAGCTGGTCGATCACCGGCGAGCACGCCTCGTGCAGGTCATTGTGGAGCGCCACGGATGCGCCGAGTTCGTACATGGCCAATCCGAGCCGGTAGGCGCCGGTGTCCGGATCCTGCTCCAGGAGACGCTCGTCGGCCAGCGTGCTCAGCAGTCGGTGCGCGGTGCTCTTGCCGATGCCCAGGCGCCGGGACAGCTCGGTGACGCCCATGTCGCGGTCGCCGTGGCCGAACTCCTTGAGCAGGCGAGCAGCATTGCGCACGCTGGACAAGGTGGAGTGCTGCCGTTTGGGGGGAGTCGTGGTCATGACGGGGTCCTCAGGTAGGAGAGCAGGGTGCGGCGGACCTCGGCGGGGTCGGCGGGTGGATCGACGCTCAGGCCCTCGAGTCCGGGAGCGATGGCGTGGGCGAGGAGAACCTGCGAGCGCGCGAGGCCGGCAATGCTCGCCCCCTGCATCTCGTCGACAAGGGCTTCACGGCCGGGAGCATGCGCGCGCAGTGCATCGAAGTCACGTGCAGCGGCAGCGTGGCTGTGCGCCAGGCCGGTGCCCGCATGCAGCGCGTGATGCGATGTGAGACTGCCACCCGGCGGCACGGCTAGGTGATACGCGACCGTTCGGATGCCGAGGGCCCGGCGTACCTCGTCGTAGTTGGGGCCGGCGGATTAGTCGATGATCCCCAGAGCGGGTTCGACAACGGGATCGAAGAAGCGCAGTGTCCACGCGAGATCGTCGACGCAGTCGCGGATTTCGACCTCGGGTCCTTGAGGCGCGGGCAATGCTTCGACGGTGCCGATCACATGCAGGCTGCGCACGCCCGCGGCGGCCACGGTCACGTCGCCGGCAGCGACGAGCGGCAGGCGCGCGCGTTCGGCCGGGGGGAGGGTCGCGACGGCATCGAGGTAGGCCTGGTGCAGGGCGCGGACGTAGTCGGCCATCGCCTGGCGCATGTCTTCGGGTGTCGTCCCCTCCACGAGCGGGACCGTAGCAGATATGTCCCGCATGCGGGAACGCTGTCCTTCCATGCGGGACAGGGAGGCCCTAGGTTCGGGCCACGAGCGACGCCCGAGGGATAGGGGAGCGACGACATGGGAATCCTGCGCCTGGCGCACGTCGACATCACGGTCACCGATCTCGATCTGGCCGCGGCCTACTACACCGAGGTCATGGGCATGCTGGAGGTCGAGCGCGACGAGAACTCCGTCTACCTCAAGTGCTGGGACGAGGTCGACCATCACTCACTGCGCATCTCCTATGCGCCGCGCGTCGGCTTCGATCTGATGTCGTTCAAGGTGCTGCGCGAGGACGACCTGTCCGACCTCGAGAACGCCGTCGGCAAGTACGGCTTGCCGGTCGAGCGCATCAGCAAGGGTGCGTCGATCGGCCAGGGTGAGCCGATCAGATTCGAAACGCCTTCGGGTCAGGTGATGGAACTCGTGCACGACGTCGACAAGATCGGTCGTGCGACCGGCAATCTCAATCCCGCACCCTTCTTTGAGGGCACGCGCGGCATCGCCCCGCCACGCATGGACCACCTGTTGGTGACCGCCGAGGAGGTGGGGGAGTCCACGAAGTTCTTCACCGACGTCCTGGGGTTCCGGGTCACCGAGCAGCTCCTGGACGGCGAGGGCCACCAGGCCGCCACGTGGATGGAGCGCTCGCACTCGCCGCACGATCTGGCCATCGTGTCGGGCCCCAACGGCGGGCTCCATCACTTCGCCTTCTGGCTGGACGACTGGGATCACGTGCGCAAGAGCGCAGACATCCTGGCCTACAACGGCATCCAGATCGACGTGGGTCCCACGCGCCACGGCATCACGCGCGGCAACACCATCTACTTCTTCGATCCTCTCGGCACTCGCAATGAGGTGTTCACCGGGGGCTACCGCCCCGACCCGGACTTCCCGACCATCACGTGGACCGAGGACAACATCGGCCGCGCCGTCTTCTACTACGAGGGCGAACTCAACGATCGATTCATGAAGGTGCACACCTGATGTCCATCCTGCGTCTGTCGCACGTGGAGATCAAGGTTCCCGACCTTGAACTCGCCACGGCCTACTACACCGAAGTGCTCGGCCTCGTCGAGACCGCTCGCGAGCCCGAGCGCGTCTACCTGAAGTGCTGGGACGAGCACCAGCATCATTCGGTGGTCCTCACCTATGCGCCCGCCTACGGCCTGGCCCACATGGGCTGGAAGGTGGAGAGCCTCGACGACCTCGACTTCTATGCGGCACGCCTCGAGGCGGCGGGCGTGCCCGTCAAGCGCCTCGAGGGAGCGGAGGTCGGTGTGGGCGGGGGCTCGGTCATCCGCTTCGAGACCCCTTCGGGCCACCAGATGGAGCTCATCCACGGGATGGAGCAGGTGGGCAACCTCCTGCCGCTCACCAACCCGCCTCCCAAGCCCCTCGGCCTCGTCGGCATCGCACCGCCGCGCATCGACCACGTCTTTCTCACGGTCGAGGACGTCAACGTGATGACAGCGTTCCTGCAGGAGGTCCTCGACTTCCACCTCACCGAGCAGGTGGTGGGCGATGACGGCTTCCAGATCGCCACCTGGCTGGAGGTGTCGCACTCCTCGCACGACATTGCCCTCGTGACCGGCGCAGACGGCGGCCTGCACCACTTCGCCTTCTGGGTGGACGACTGGAACGACATTCGCACGGCTTCGGACGTGCTCGCCTACCACGGCGTGCGCATCGAGACCAATCCCACGCGTCACGGCGCCACGCGCGGGCACTGCATCTACTTCTTCGACCCCGCGGGCAATCGCAACGAGGTCTTCACCGGCGGCTACTGGAGCGACCCCGACGAACCCCCCATCACCTGGACCGAAGGCGAGATGGGCCGGGCGCTGTTCTACTACGACGGCGTCGTCAACCAGCGCTTCCTGACCGTGCACAGCTAGGAGATGGCATGACGATGACCGAGCCACAGGCCACGCCCATTGCCCTGCCGCGCACCGAACGCCCCGACGCGCCGGCCTACCTCCAGCGCTATCTCGAGCGCGAGGCGCGAGGCGGCCAGCCCGGCGTGGCTGCGCCCGCGCAGCCGGACGAGGAGACCCCGCTCTACCTGCGCCGGTTCCGCGACCGTCGCAGCGGCGAGTCCTCGCTCGACTCCCCGGTGCCGCTGTGGGAGGGCGCCGAACTCGGCGCGACGCGAGCCTGGGCGGAGGTGACGCGCACCAAGGAGATCATCCCGGAACGCAAGGACCAGACCAAGGGCGCGGTGACCGACGTCTACTTCGTCCGCCACGGTGAGACCCAGGGCTACTCGACGGAGTCCGGCCTCACCCCGCTCGGATCGTGGCAGGCGCATCGTCGCGGTCAGGAGCTCGCGCGACGGGTCATGACCGGCCACCACGTGACGATGGCCTGCGCCGATACCAATCGCGCACGCCAGACCGCCGAGGGCATTCGCAAAGGACTCCTCGACCAACTGGTGCTCTTCGGCCGCGAGGCAACGGTCGGCGACGTCACGGCCTACGAGGAGTTCCGCAACTTCCAGGTCATGACCCCCGACGGCTTCCGCGACGTCACGCAGGCTTTCCGGCTCTACCACTCCGAGATGGAGAAGTACGAGCGCATCGGTCTAGGCGGGCGACCCACCTGGCTCGTCGAGGTGGACCGCTTCTGGGGCATCCAGCAGGCCGGCGGCGACCCCATCACGCACTGGCTCACCATGCCGATGCTCACGTTCGAGCCCCCGGTTGCCGCGGTGCGGCGCTTTTGGGCAGGCCTCATGCGCGTCCACGCCGACGCCCCCGGTCAGAGCGTCATCGTCGCGACGCACTCAGGACCCATTCGTGCATTCGCCACCTGGGCGCTGGGCTACGACCCGGGTGAGCCCTTCAACACCGAATTCGTCCGCGTCCGATTGCTCGACGGCGGCGAGTCCGCCCTCGTGCTCTACCGCAATCGCGTCCAAGAGGTTGCCGTGCCCGACTTCGATGCACTGCCCGACTGGTGGCAGGGGCTCGATGGGCGTGCACTGCCCGTCAATCGCCGAGGGGAGGCCACGTGAGCGTCACCGTGTGGTTCGAGAGCTACTGGCCCGGCCTCAAGGCCGAGGTCGGCGGCAAGGCCGCCAGCCTGGGGGAGATGACCGGCGCGGGCCTGCCCGTACCTCCCGGCTATGCCGTGACCACGGCGGGCTACCGGGCGGCGCACGACGCGGCCGACCTCGACGCCACCCTCGCCCGTCTCCTGCACGGGCTCGATATCTCCGACACCGCGCAGGTGAGCACCGTGTGCGCGGAGATCCGCGACGTCATCCGCACGATGCCGCTGCCCGCTGACGTCGAGGAGCGGATTCGCCTCGACTATGAGCAGCTCTGCCGCAAGTGCGAGGTCGACTCCCTCCCGGTAGCGGTGCGCTCCTCGGCCACGTCGGAGGATTCACCCGACGCATCCTTCGCGGGCGAGCACGACACCTACCTGTGGATCCGTGGCGGCGATGCCGTGGTGGACGCCGTGCGCCGGTGCTGGGCGAGCCTCTTCACCGACAGGGCCACGTGCTATCGCGTGGAGATGGGCTACGAGCACCGCTCCGTCGAGATGGCCGTGGTCATCCAGAAGATGGTCCGGCCGATCGCGGCCGGCGTCGCCTTCACGCTGAACCCGGCCAACGGCGACCGATCGCAGGTCGCCATCGATGCGGCCTGGGGCTTCGGCGAGGGCGTGGTGTCGGGCGAGGTCACACCCGACAACTTCCTCATCGACAAGGTGCTCCTAGAGGTCACCAAACGCGATATCAGCAACAAGGCCCATGAGTACCGCCTGACCGATCACGACACCGTCGAGAAGGTCGAGACGGACGGCGATCGGGCCGAGAAGCCGTGCATGACCGATGCCCAACTCAAGGCGGTCGCCGGGTTGGCCAAGACCGCCGAGAAGCACTACGGCTGCCCGCAGGACATCGAGTGGGCCGTCGACGCCGATCTGCCCGACGGGGAGAACGTCATCCTCCTCCAGGCTCGGCCCGAGACGGTGTGGAGCAAGAAGCCGAGGGAGTCGGTCACGGGGGTCTCCGGCAAGGACCCGATGGCGAGCATCGTTTCGACCTTGATGAATCCGCTGTACACGAAGAAGCAGTAGGGAAAGATCCCGAAGCAGAAGAACATCACCAGGATTCGTGTCCCCGGACACGAACACACGAGAGGAAAGCAGGATGGCCGACCGGTTCCCCAGTCCGTTCGACATCGAGACGCCCGAGGGCGCCGAGGGTTGGCAGGACATGTACGTCTACTCGTCGCTCTTCAGCGAGTCGCGACGAGAGTTCGAGGATTCGATTTTCTGGTTCCAGGATGGCGTCCACTGGCCCAAGGTCCTGACGCCCTGGGACGCAACGTTCTACGAGTTCGCCATCGCGTCGCTCTCGCAGTACAACACGCGCCACCTGCAGGTGCCTCCGGCCAACGGCATCGCGTTCCGCATCCTCAACGGCTACGGCTATCTCACACCCGTCCCCGCGGACCCCGCGACGATCGAGGCGCGCGTGGCCAACTTCATGGATCGGGCCGGCTTCTACTTCATGAACTGGAACGACCTCTACGACAAGTGGATGATCAAGATCCGCGACCTGGTCAAGGAGCTCGAGGCGGTCGACTTCGAGCCTCTTCCTGAGATCGAGGACGCTGACGGGGTCGTGAAGTCCGGTGCGGGTCTGGGGTCCGGCTACCAGATCCAGGAGAACTACCGCACGCTCCTCGACCTGTCGCTGAAGTTGTGGAACTACCACTTCGAATTCCTCAACCTCGGCTACGCCGCCTACCTCGACTTCTTCGGCTTCTGCAAGGAGGCGTTCCCCGGCATTCCCGACCTCGCCATCGCAAAGATGGTGGCCGGCGTGGAGGTCGACCTCTTCCGACCCGACGAGGAGCTCAAGCGCCTCGCTCGCGTTGCCCTCGACTCAGGGGTCGCCGAGGCCTTTGCCGCGGGTGACGTCGAGGCCACCTGCGAGATCCTCAAGGGCAGCGATGCCGGCCGAGCCTGGATCGCGTCGTTCCAGGAGTCCGCGGAGCCGTGGTTCAACTTCTCCACCGGCTCGGGCTTTTACCACTCGGACAAGATCTGGATTGAAAACGTCGAGATCCCCTTCGAGTTCATCAACGACTACATCGTCAAGCTGCAGGCGGGCGACGACCTCGCCCGCCCAATGGATGCGATCCGCGCAGAGCGAGACCGCGTGGTCAACGAATACTCCGAGCTGCTCGCTACCGACGAGGATCGCGAGGCATTCCAGGGCAAGCTGGGTCTGGCTCGCGTGGTCTTCCCCTACGTCGAAAACCACAACTTCTACGTCGAGCACTGGAGCCACTCGGTCATCTGGCGCAAGATGCGCCAGCTGGGCGAGGTCTTCGTCAAGGAAGGCTTTTGGAGTGAGCCCAACGACATCTTCTACCTCAAGCGCACCGAGGTCGAGGATGCGCTGTGGGACTACTACGTCTCGTGGGCGACGCCCGAGCCTGCGGCCGGTCCTGGTCGATGGCCGGCCATCATCGACAAGCGCAAGAAGATCTGCGACGCCCTGCGCAAGTGGAAGCCGGTGCCCGCGCTCGGCGCGCCGCCGGAGGTCATCACCGAGCCGTTCACGGTCATGCTCTGGGGGATCACGTCTGACAGCGTGAACTCCTGGCTCGGCGGCGGCGATCAGAAGGAGGGCGAGCTCCGCGGGATGTCCGCGTCCCCGGGTCTGGTGGAGGGTCCGGCGCGAGTCATCTTCGCGCCGGAGCAGATCGGCGAGGTCCAGCAGGGCGAGATTCTCGTCGCACCGCTCACCGCGCCGTCCTGGGCTCCGATCTTCGGCAAGATCCTGGCAACTGTGACGGACACCGGCGGCATGATGAGCCACGCCGCGATCGTGTGCCGCGAATACGGCCTCCCGGCCGTGACGGGCACCGGATTTGCCACGGCCAACATCAAGACCGGCCAGATCATCCGCGTTGACGGCAATAACGGAGTCGTCACCGTCATCGGCTGACCGACCTTCCCGGGAGGAGACCGAGGTCTCCTCCCGGGAAGCGGTCCCGCCGGGAGGAACGCCCTGTCCCACGCGTGACCAGCAATCCCTGGCCTTATCCGCACCACCCGGTAACGTCGAAGCACCTGCACCTGGAAGGACCGCACATGCTGACCGTCGAGCAGAACGAAGAACTCACCCGCGTCGGCCCCGGCACTCCCATGGGAGAGCTCCTGCGCCGCTACTGGTACCCCATCGCGTTCGAGCAGGACTTCGACTCCGTGCCGACCAAGACGGTGCGACTGCTCAGCGAGGACTGGACCCTCTTCAAGACACCCAAGTCCGGCAAGTACGGCATCGTGGCTGAGCACTGCCCTCACCGCAGCGCCTCCCTGACCTATGGCGTCGTGCACGAAGACGGCATCCGCTGCGGCTACCACGGCTGGAAGTGGGACTTCGAGGGCAACTGCGTCGAGCAGCCGGCGGAGGCCGACAACCAGAACTTCCGCGACCGGGTGAAGCAGAAGGTGGGCAAGGCCCTGGTGATGGGCGGCATGGTGTGGGTCTACGTCGGTCCCGACCCCGCACCCGAGCTCCCGCGCTTTGACGTCTTCGTCATGGACGGCATCAAGGACTGCGGCTACGCCACGCTCCCGTGCAACTGGCTGCAGATCATGGAGAACTCCGTCGATCCCCATCACGTCGAGTGGCTCCACGGCTACTACTTCAACTTCATGGGCGAGACCCAGGGCTTCGACGCCCCCAAGTCCTTCCAGAAGAAGCACTTGAAGACCGGCTTCGAGGAGATGGAGTGGGGCATCCTCAAGCGCCGCGTCCTCGAGGGCGGCTCCGAGGAAAACGACGACTGGAAGGTGGGCCACCCGCTGGTCTTCCCGTTCTACATGCGGGTGGGCGGCGCTGGCATCGACCAGATGCAAATCCGCGTGCCGGTCGACGACACCACCACCTGGAAGCTCTTCTACTCCAATCACGCTCCCACGGGCGGGCAGTGGGAGCAGCAGGATCGGCCGGTCTTCTACGAGTACTTCTGGCGCGACGACCAGGGTCGGTTCATCACCGACTACATCGAGGGCCAGGACATCATGGCGTGGGTGAGCCAGGGCGCGGTGACAGACCGCACGCAGGAGCACCTCGGTCGTTCCGACGCTGGCGTCGCCATGCTGCGCAAGATGTTCAAGGAGAACATGAAGAAGGTCGCTAACGGCGAGGATCCCATCGGTACGGTTCGCGAGCCGCATGACATCATCCCGCTGCCGTGCGAGCGCGATAAGTTCGGCGCTGAGCGCGAGTTCGCCGAGGCGTTCATCACGATGGGCTCCATGCGCTACAGCCCTCAAAAGCAGCAACTGCTCGACCTGCACGCCGACGCCTGTGCGCGTCGCGAGAAGGCCAATGCGAGTGCCTGATGACGCGAGCGAGGGCCAGCCGAGGGTCGCCTTGAGCCAGCTCCCTCCGGACCCCCACCGGCTGCCGCCTCCGGGCGCGTGGTTCGCCCCCGACGCGGAGCGCCACTTGCTCGACCGGCCGAAGTTCTGCCCCATGTGCGCGGCCAGCATCGAGACCCATGGCGGCATCTCGACGGAGTACTGGATGTCCGACCAGCGGGTGTTCATGACGTGGTGCGGGGAGTGCGGGTGGTTTGGCGACGTCGTGCGCTATGACATGGTCACCATCACGGAGGAGGAGCACTGACCGCTCTCGTCTTCGACTTCGGCGGCCCGGTCCTTCTCACCCCCTTCGAACTGCGCTCCGTGGGCGAGCGGTCGCTCGGTCTGACACCGGGCACCTTCGCGTGGACGGGTCCGTTCGATCCTGCCTCTGACGACGATTGGCGCGTCTTCCAATCCGGCGGCATGACCGAGCGCGACTACTGGGCTCGCCGCTGCGCGGAGTTCCATGCGCTAACCGGCGAGCCCGCCGAGATGCCGGCCTTCATGGCGCACCTCTATGACGGCTCGGAGGACGAGATCGTGCGCCCCGGAGCCGTCGCGCTCATCGCCGACGCGAAGGCGGCCGGACTCCCGGTCGGGGCGCTCACCAACGACCTGACCGCCTTCCACGACCAATCCTGGATCGACCGCATGAGCGTGATCCGCAGCTTCGACGTGCTGGTCGACGGCAGGCGCGATGGGGTCATGAAGCCCGACCCCGCGGCTTACCGGCTCGTGGCCGACCGCCTGGGCGTGAGCCCGGCGGACTGCGTGTTCATCGACGACCAGCCCGGTAACCTCGCGGGAGCCGAAGCGGTCGGCATGCTGCCGGTCTTCCTCGACCCCGTGCATCCGGAGCCGGCATTCGAGCAGGCTCGGCACCTGCTCGGCCTGGACTGAGGAGCGAACATGACGCGAGCACTCCGGGTGGCAATCGTCGGGTCGGGACCCTCGGGGATGTATGCCGCTGACGCGCTGACGAGTCAAGACGACATCTCGGTCTCGGTCGACGTCATCGACAAGTTGCCGAGCCCCTTTGGCCTCGTGCGCTACGGCGTGGCGCCCGACCACGTGAGCATCCGCTCCGTGCGCGACACGCTCGACAAGATCCTCGACAAGCCGGGCGTGCGCTTCATCGGCAATGTCGAGGTGGGCACTGACGTGACACTCGCCCAGCTGCGCACGTTCTACGACGCCGTCATCCTGACCTATGGCGCATCCCGCGATCGCGCGCTCGGTATCCCGGGGGAGGATCTCGCGGGAAGCATCGCCGCTACCGACTTCGTCAACTGGTACACCGGCCACCCCGACATGGCACCCGACGCCTTCACCGGGTTCCTGCGCGAGACCACGAGCGTTGCCGTCATCGGGGTAGGCAATGTGGCCGTCGATGTCACGCGCGTGCTCTCCAAGACGCCGGGGGAGATAGACTGGACCGACATGCCGCAGCATGTGCTCGAGGCACTCGCGTCATCGAGCGTGACCGACGTGCATGTCGTCGGTCGTCGTGGGCCCGCCCAGGCCACCTGGACGACGAAGGAACTTCGCGAACTCGGCGAACTCGAGCAGACCCAGGTCATCGTTGCCGAGGGGGGCGACGTCAGCGATCCGGCGAGCCAGGCCGCGGCCGGAGACAAGGCGGTGGCGCGCAATATCGCCGTCGTCGCTGACTGGGAGGGCCGCTCAGATGACAGACGTCCGCGCCGGATTCACCTGCACTTTCGGTGCCGGCCCGTGGAGATCGTCGGCGACACCCGGGTGGAGGGGCTGGTCGTGGAGCGCACCCAACTCGACGAGGAAGGCGGGGCTCACGGCACCGGCGACACCCACGTGATCGCGGTCGACGCGGTCATCCGCAGCGTGGGATACCGCGGCATGGCGCTCGAGGGAGTCCCGTTCGACGAAAGGCGCAATGTGATTCCCAACGTCGATGGGCGAGTGGTCTCCGATGGCGTGCCGGTGCCGGGCCT
>JBJTIQ010000107.1:0-3625 GCA_046095085.1 Actinomycetota bacterium
GGTTCTGGTCCGAGGTGAGCGCGTGACGTTCACCATCACCACCGTGTGCCTGGGCAATATCTGTCGATCGCCGATGGCCGAGGCCGTCATCCGGGCTCGCGTCGATGACGCGGGCTTGAGCCGTCAGGTCGTTGTCAATTCGGCGGGCACCGACGGTTGGCATATCGACGAGGACGCCGACCCGCGAGCGCTGGCCACGCTCCGAGCCAACGGTTACGACCTTGAGCACCGCGGCCGCCAGTTTCAAAGCGCATGGCACGATCCCGATCACCCCGACTTCGGAGACCTCGTGCTCACGATGGACTCGGCAAACTACGCCACCGTGCTGTCACTGGCCGATGGGCCCGTGGAGCATCGGGTGCGCATGATGCGTTCGTTCGACCCGGCACTGGCCGGGATCCCGGACGGCGATCCGCGGCTCGACGTACCCGACCCATGGTTCGGTGATGTCGACGGGTTCACCGACGTGCTGCGGATGCTCGAGTCAGCCGCCGACGGCCTCGTCGCCCAACTTCCCACCCTGATGCAACGCCGCTAGCCCCCGAGGGCCCCGGCGTTATTGGGCGACGACGGTGAAGTTGACCGCGGCAGTGACCTCGGGGTGCACCTTGACCTTGGCCTTGTGCGATCCGATCGCCTTGACGGCGCCCACGTCGACACTGCGCTTGTCGAGCAGCGGGCCGCCTGCCTTGCGGACGGCCGCGCCGACGTCGGCGTTGGTGACCGAGCCAAAGAGCTTGCCGCTCTCGCCAGCACGCGCGGGCACGACGACCTGAAGGCCCTCGAGCTGCGCCTTGATCTCCTTGGCGTGGGTCAGGTCACGGACCTCGCGAGCATCCTGCGCCCGCTTGATCTGGGTGATCTGCTTCTCGCCGCCCTTGGTCCACGGCATGGCCATTCCGCGCGGCACGAGGAAGTTGCGGCCGTAGCCGTCCTTGACCTCGACCACGTCGCCGGGCACGCCGAGACCGCCGACTTCCTGAGTGAGGGTGAGCTTCATGTCGGTCTCCTATCGCACCGTGGCGGTGTAGGGCAGGAGAGCCATCTCCCGCGCGTTCTTGACAGCGGTCGCGATCTCGCGCTGGTGCTGCGTGCAGCAGCCGGTCACGCGGCGAGCGCGGATCTTGCCGCGATCGGAGATGTACTTGCGCAGCATGCCCGTGTCCTTGTAGTCGATGGGCTGTGCGTCTTCCTTGCAGAAGATGCACGCGCGCGGCTTGGGAATGCGCTTGAGTTCAGCGCGCTTGCTGCTGCGCTCCTTCTTACGGTCGTTCGCCATGGGTTCTTAACTCCTGAAGTCGAAGGGTCGGAAAGTCCTAGAAGGGGGGCTCATCGAAGGAGGCGCCACCGCCGCCTTGGGCCCAGGGATCGTCAGCCGGTGCGCCTCCACCGGACCCGCCGCTGTAGCCTCCGCCACCGCCACCCTCGCCACGCTGGGTGCGGGTGACCTTGGCGGTCGCGTAGCGGAGCGCGGGGCCGACGTCGTCGACCTCCATCTCCACCACCGTGCGCTTCTCGCCCTCGCGGGTCTCGTAGGAGCGCTGCTTGAGGCGACCGGTCACGACGACGCGCATGCCCTTCTGCAGCGACTCGGCGACGTTTTCGGCGTACTGGCGCCAGACGCTGCAACGCATGAAGACGGTGTCGCCGTCCTTCCACTCGTTGGTCGCCTTGTCGAGGTAGCGCGAGCTGGAGGCCACCGTGAAGGAGGCCACGGCCGCACCGCTCGGGGTGAAGCGAAGCTCTGGGTAGTTGGTGAGGTTGCCCACCACCGTCACGTTGATGTCGCCGGCTGCCATGTCAGGTCCCTGCCGGGCGCGTGACCTTGGTGCGGAGCACGGCCTCGTTGAGGTTGAGCTGGCGGTCGAGCTCGGCGACGGCTGCAGGGCTGGACGTGACCTCCAGGACGGCGTAGATGCCCTCGGGCTTGTGGTTGATCTCGTAGGCCATGCGGCGACGGCCCCAGATGTCGACCTTGTCGACCTGGCCGCCGTCCTGCTTGACGACGTTGAGGAACGTCTCGAGAGACGGCGCGACGGTGCGCTCTTCGAGATCGGGGTCGAGGATGACCATGACTTCATATCGGCGCATGCGGTCGCCGACCTCCTCTGGACTCAAGGGCCCCGGACTCTCCGGAGCAGGAGGTGGGGGATTGCTCCCCGGTGGGTCCTCCCGGCGGGAGGGCCTCATAGAGGGTACGCCGTGCCGCCGGGATCGGCCTAATCGGGCCTAGCTGCCCACCACGGGAGCCAGGCCCTCGGAGCGACGTACCGCGTCAGCATCGCCACACGTCACGAGCCAATTGGCCAGTAGCCGATGGCCGCCCTCGGTGAGCACGGACTCGGGGTGGAACTGCACGCCCTCGACCGCCAGTTCGCGATGCCGCAGGGCCATGACAACGCCCGAGTCGGTCATGCCGGTGACCTCGAGCACCTCCGGCACGGAGTCGGGGCGTACGGCGAGCGAGTGGTAGCGGGTCGCCGTGAACGGCTCGGGCAGCCCGGCAAGCACGCCTTCGCCGTGATGATGCACCAGCGAGGTCTTGCCGTGCAGGAGCTCGGGCGCGCGATCGACGATGCCGCCATAGACGGCAGCGATCGCCTGGTGCCCCAGGCACACGCCGAGGATCGGCACATCACCCGCGCATCTGCGGACGACCTCCCTGCATCCGCCCGCGTCTTCGGGCGTGCCCGGGCCGGGTGATAGAAGGATTCCGTCGTAGTCGAGTGCCTGCTCAGGCGTCACCTCGTCGTTGCGACGTACGTCGACCTCGGCCTCCAACTGCCCGAGGTATTGGACGAGATTGAAGACGAAGGAATCGTAGTTGTCGATGACCAGGATGCGGCTCATGCGCTCAGCGCTCTTACCGCCACTTAGTCGAGATCACGAATCCCGCGGTGATGAAGGCGAAGCCAATAGCCACATTGACCAGGGCGTTGTAGGTGCCACCGATAGAGTTCATGAACGGCACGTCGGGACCGGCGATATAGAAGACGACGATCCAGAGCAGGCCAAAGACGAAGCAGGCGACCATCACGGGGGCCACCCACGCGGCTGAGCCGATCTTGACCGGCTTGCGGTCGGTCTTGTCTGGCGGCGGGACGTAGTCGTCGCGCTTGCGGCCCTTTGACTCCGGCACGGTGCTCCTCCTGGTCGCATCTGGCACGGTCAGCGTAACGGCTGGGCGCACGAGCGGATACGTCGCGGCTCACTTGCCGTGTGCCGCGCAATCCGGGCCGCCCATGACCTAGCGTTTGGGCATGGTGTCTAGGCGCGGCGGTTGGGCCGCTCGGGCGGCGGTACCCGCAGCCGTGGTGGGCCTCGCCCTGCTCGCCACCGGCATCGCGGGCGCGAAGGTGGTCAACGGCTGCGACATCAAGGCGGGCGCACAGTGCCCCGGCGCCGACCTCACCCGCCTAGACATGGAGGGAGAGTCGCTTGCGGGGGCCGACCTGACCGGGGCCAACCTGACCGATGCCTACATCACACGTTCCAATCTGGCCTCGATCAATCTGACGGAGGCCACCCTCACCGGTGCGAACATCATGAGTGGGTCGATGGCGGGGGCACGGCTCAGTGGTGCGACGGGAGCCAACCTCTACCTGGGGGACGTTGGCCTGCGCGG
>JBJTIQ010000108.1:0-15355 GCA_046095085.1 Actinomycetota bacterium
GTCACCGGGGCAGCGTCGGGCATCGGTCGCGGTCTCGCCCTCGACCTCGGGCGCCTCGGCGCCTCGCTCGTGCTGGCCGATCTGGATGGCGCCGGGGTAGAGGCCTGCGCCGTCGATGTCGCCAGGCTGGGGCCGCGGGCCGGGGGAGATGCGGTGGGCGGAGACATCGTCCACGGCAGTGTCGACCGTTAGCCGCGTGGCCGCCCAGCACTCGTGCGGCGTGGCACCCCAGGTCACCAGGCCGTGGTGGGCGAGCACCACGCCGTCGTAGTCCGCCAGGTCGCCGACGATGCGGCTGAGCTCGAATCCGGGCCGGATCCAGTCGACATAGGCGAAGCGATCACCGAGTGCCTCGGCCGTCACCCGCCTGCCCTCGGCGTGGTTGGTGAGCGCGCAGATGCCGTCAGCATGCACGTGATCGATGTGCGTGAAGGGCAGGAAGGCATGCAGGAGCGTCTCGATCGACGGTCGCCGGGATCCTGGATCGAGCAGCGCACGCGCCACGAGGTCGGTCATCTCCTCGTCGGACATCGCGTCGAATCCACGGAGGGCCTCCAACTCCTCCAGGCGCAGTCCCGGGTAGTCGGCGGCGACCGAACCGCGCATGTCGGCACCGGACCCCTTGACCCACATGACGCGCTGCTCGCGACCGAGGTGATCGGAGATGATTCCCTTGGCCGAGGTGTTGCCGCCGCCGTAGGCGACGAGCGTGGGGTCATCGCCGATGCGATTAGACCGCGCGACGAGTTCATCCAGAGACGACATGTCACTCCCCTACCAGGGCGCCGACCGAAGCGACGCCGTCGGGCTCCACCACCGCGTGCTCGGAGACGACGGCGCTGATGTAGCGAGCGGGCGTGACATCGAAGGCGGGGTTGAAGCCCTCGCTGCCGGCCGGAGCCACCGACACGCCCGCATAGGTCGTCACCTCGCTGCCGTCGCGCAGCTCGATCTCGATGTGCGACCCATCAGGTGTCGACATGTCGACCGTCGACGACGGTGCCGCGACGACGAACGGGATCCCCGCGGCATCGCACGCGAGTGCGACGCCCACCGAGCCGATCTTGTTGGCCGTGTCGCCATTGCGGGCGATGCGATCGGCGCCGATGATCGCCACGTCCACGAGTCCGCGCAGGATGGTCGACGCGGCCGCACCGTCGGCCTGGACCAGGCACGGAATGCCACGGCGTTCGCACTCCCATGCGGTGAGTCGAGCGCCCTGCAGCAGGGGGCGCGTCTCGTCGGCGTAGACCATCTCGACCTCGCCCCGCTCGTGCATCTCGCGAATGATGCCGAGCGCCGTGCCCCACCCCGTGGTGGCAAGGTCACCGGTGTTGCAGTGCGTCAGCACCCGCACGGGCCGTCGCTCGACGTGGGCCAGGATCCAGTCGGCACCGATGCGCGACAGTTCGCGATTGGCCGCCTGGTCTTCGCTGACGATGGCGTGCGCCTCGCTGAGCACGGCCGCCACGCCCCCGGACATGGCGGGCCGCACGCGGTCGACGCCCCAGGCCAGGTTGACCGCCGTCGGGCGCGCATCGCGGATGCGCAGGATCTCGGCCTGGAGTCGATCGTCATCCCATCCCTCGCGCGAGGCCTGGTTGATCGCGACGGCGACACCGTAGGCGCCCACTGCACCCAGCGCGGGTGCGCCCCGAACGACCAGCCGCTGGACCGAATCGACGACGGCATCGACATCGGCGCAGGCGCGGTAGTCCTCATGGGCCGGGAGTTTGGTCTGGTCCAGCAAAACCAGGACACCGCGGACGTCGTCCCAGTGGACCGCGCGTACGTCGTGCATGCCTAGAAGGCCTCCGTCGGCGTGTAGACGCCCCACACCTGTCGGAGCGCGTCGCACACCTCGCCGACGGTGGCTCGGGCACGCAGGGCGTCCTTCATCGGGTAGAGGAGGTTGTCGCTGCCAGCGGCGGCGGCGCGAATCCGGTCGAGAGCCTCGTCGACGGCCGCCTGGTCGCGCTCGGCGCGCACGCGCTCCAGGCGCGCGCGCTGCTCGGCCTCGATGGCCGGATCGACGCGCAGCGGCTCGTAGGGCTCCTCCTCGTCGAGGGTGAATCGATTGACCCCGACCACCACTCTCTCGCCGGCGTCGACCTCCTGCGCGAAGAGATAGGCGGACTTCTCGATCTCCAGCTTCTGGAAGCCCTGGTCGATTGCCGCCACGGAGCCGCCGCGCTCCTCGACCTGCGCCATGAGAGCCAGGACGGCCTCCTCGATCTCGTCGGTGAGCGACTCGACGACATAGGAGCCGGCGAAGGGATCCACGGTCTTGGTGACGTCGGATTCGTAGGCGATGACCTGCTGGGTGCGCAGCGCGAGCCGCGCCGCCTTCTCGGTCGGCAGGGCGATCGCCTCGTCATAGGAGTTGGTGTGCAGCGACTGCGTGCCGCCGAGCACCGCGCCCAGCGCCTGCACGGCCACGCGCACGAGGTTGATCTCGGGCTGCTGGGCGGTGAGCTGCACGCCCGCGGTCTGCGTGTGGAAGCGCAGCATCATCGACTTGGGGTCCTGGGCGCCGAACTCCTCCTTCATGATCCGAGCCCAGATACGACGCGCCGCACGGAACTTCGCGACCTCCTCGAGGAACGTCGTTCGCGCAACGAAGAAGAAGGCCAGGCGAGGCGCGAACTCATCGACGTGCTGGCCGGAGGCAACCGCAGCACGCACGTATTCGACGGCGTCTGACAGCGTGAAGGCGACCTCCTGCACGGGCGTCGCACCCGCCTCCGCCATGTGATACCCCGATATCGAAATCGTGTTCCAGCGTGGAATCTCTTCGCGGCAGTAGGCGAATATGTCGGTGGTCAGTCGCAGTGACTGCGCGGGCGGATAGATGTAGGTGCCCCGAGCGATGTATTCCTTCAGCACGTCGTTTTGAATCGTGCCATCGAGGGCATCTCCGGCCACGCCCTGTTCTTCGGCCACCAATTGATAGAGCAGCAGGAGAATCGCAGCGGGCGCATTGATGGTCATCGACGTGGAGACCTGATCGAGCGGGATGCTGTCAAAAAGCACCCGCATGTCGTCCACCGTGTCGATGGCCACGCCTACCTTGCCGACTTCGCCATGTGCCATGGCGTGGTCGGAGTCGTAGCCCATCTGCGTCGGCAGGTCGAATGCCACAGACAGGCCCGTGGTGCCCGCGGCCAGCAACTGGCGGTAGCGGGCGTTGGACTCGGCCGCCGTGCCGAAGCCGGCGTATTGCCGCATCGTCCACGGACGGCCGGTGTACATCGTGGGGTACACCCCGCGCGTGAAGGGATAGTCGCCCGGCTCGCCAAGGAGATCCCGCGGATTCCAGTCGGACAGGTCGGCCGGGGAGTAGACGGGAGCGAAGGGCAGACCCGACTCCGTTCGGCCCAGCGGGTCGGCAGAGCCGCCCCTGTCGGGCGACCCCGCCGAATCGCTACTCGTCACCCTTTCGAACCCTGATCTTGCTGCCGAGCCAGCGCACCGGGTCGTACATGTCGTCGACGACGCGCTCCTTCAGCGGAATCAGGGCGTTGTCGGTGATCTTGATGTGCTCCGGACACACTTCGGTGCAGCACTTGGTGATGTTGCAGTAGCTGAGACCCAGGACCTCCTGCGCCTGCTTGCGTCGATCGACAGTGTCGAGCGGATGCATGTCGAGCTCGGCCACTCGCATGAGCACGCGCGGTCCGGCGAAATTGGTCATGTTGTCTTCGTGGTCGCGGATCGCATGGCAGGTGTTTTGGCACAGGAAGCACTCGATGCACTTGCGGAACTCCTGGCTTCGAGCGACATCCTCCTGCTGCATGCGGTATTCGCCCGGCTTGAGCCCCTCCGGCGGCTGGAACGCCGGCACCTCTCGGGCCTTGTCATAGTTGAAGTGGACGTCGGTGACGAGGTCACGAATGACCGGGAAGGTACGCAGCGGCGTGACGGTGATTGGCTCGTCCTCGGGAAAGATGTTCATGCGAGTGAGGCACATCAGCCGTGGCTTGCCGTTGACCTCAGCGCTGCAGGAGCCGCACTTGCCCGCCTTGCAGTTCCAACGGATCGCCAGGTCGTTCTCCTGCTCAGCCTGGATGCGGTGGAGCACATCGAGGATGACCTCGCCGTCGTTGACCTCGACGGTGTAGTCCTTGAGCGAGCCGTCGCCCTTGTCGCCGCGCCAGATGCGGAAGGTTGCCTGGTATCCCACGGCTATGCGCTCCTTTGCGATAGGGCATCGACTTCGGCCTGGGTCATGTATTTGCTGAGTTCCTTGGCATCGAACAACGCAGCAAGCTCCGCGGTCATCTCAGGCAATGGCTTGCGCTGCACCGACAGGCTCCCATCGATCAGCGAGCATTGGAGGTTGACCTTGCGCCACTCCGGGTCCATCTCGGGGAAATCGTCACGGGTGTGACCACCGCGGGACTCCTCGCGCATGAGCGCTGACTCGGCGATGCACTGCGACACGAGCAACTGCTTGGGCAGGTCAAGCGCCAGGTGCCACCCCGGGTTGTAGGACCGGCCTCCGCCGGTCTTCATGGTGCGCGTGCGCTCCTTCAGTTCCTCGATGCGCTTGAGGGCCAAGCGCATCTCATCGGCATTGCGAATGATGCCGACCAGGTCGTTCATCACGTCCTGGAGCTCCTTCTGGATCGCATAAGGATTCTCGCCTCGCTCGGCCGTGAAGGGAGCAAGCGCCCAGGCCATCGCAGCGTCAACGGACGCCTGGTCGACCGACGCGGTCCAGCCGGACTTGTTGAGTGCGTCGGCGTATTCGGCTGCGTAGAGGCCGGCGCGGCGTCCGAAGACGAGAAGGTCGGACAGCGAGTTGCCACCGAGCCGATTGGAGCCGTGCATGCCACCGGCTGCCTCGCCGGCGCAGAACAGGCCACGGACGCCCACGGCGGCCTGGGTGTCCTGATCGACCTCGATTCCGCCCATGACGTAGTGGCAGGTGGGGCCCACCTCCATGGGCTCCTCGGTGATGTCGACGTCGGCGAGTTCCTTGAACTGGTGCCACATCGAGGGGAGCTTGGCGCGGATGACATCGGCCGGAAGTCGCTTCGACACGTCGAGGAAGACGCCGCCGTGCGGTGAACCGCGCCCCGCCTTGACCTCGGTGTTGATGGAGCGGGCCACCTCATCTCGTGGCAGCAACTCGGGGGGGCGCCGATTGTTGTCGGGATCGGTGTACCAGCGATCCGCTTCTTCCTCGGTGGTGGCGTACTTGTCCTTGAACACGTCGGGGATGTAATCGAACATGAAGCGCCGGCCATCGGAATTCGTCAACACACCACCGTCGCCGCGCACAGACTCGGTGACGAGCAGACCGCGGACGCTCGGGGGCCACACCATGCCCGTGGGGTGGAACTGAACGAACTCCATGTTGATGAGCGAACCGCCGCACTCGAGAGCCAGAGCGTGACCGTCTCCGGTGTATTCCCAGGAGTTACTAGTGACCTTGAACGACTTGCCGATCCCACCGCTGGCGATGATGACCGCAGAGGTCTCGATCAGGACGAATTCGCCGCTAGGGCGCCAGTAGGCGAGGACGCCGCACACGCGACGATCGTCACCCTCGCCCGTCATGAAAATCTTGGTGACGGTGCACTCCGCGAAGACGCGGATACGCGACTCGTAGTCGCCAGACAGTCGCTTGTCCTCCTGCTGGAGGGCGACGATCTTTTGCTGGAGGGTGCGGATCATCTCCAGGCCTGTGCGGTCGCCTACGTGCGCGAGTCGCGGGTATTCGTGGCCGCCGAAGTTGCGCTGGCTGATACGGCCATCCTTGGTGCGGTCGAACAGCGCGCCCCACGACTCGAGCTCCCAGACACGCTCCGGCGCCTCCTTGGCATGCAACTCGGCCATGCGGTAGTGGTTGAGGAACTTGCCACCCCGCATGGTGTCGCAGAAGTGGACCTTCCAGTTGTCATTGCTGTTGACATTGGCCATGGATGCCGCGATGCCACCCTCGGCCATGACGGTGTGCGCCTTGCCGAAGAGCGACTTGCTCATCACGGCGGTAGACATTCCGCTCTCGCGTGCGGCGATGGCGGCTCGGAGTCCGGCGCCGCCAGCGCCGATGACGACGACGTCGAACCTGTAGCGCTGAATATCACTCATGGTGTCCTCATCACCTCAGAACAGGTACCAGTTGGGGATCGCGCCCGAGGCGACCTGGCGGACGTAGAGATCGGTGAGGGCTACGCCCACGAGGGAGATCCAGGCGTAGCGCATGTGGTGCCCGTTGAGCTTGGACACGAAGGTCCAAGCCTTGTAGCGAACGGGATGCTTGGAGAAGTGCTTGAGTCGGCCTCCTACGGCATTGCGGCATGAGTGGCAGGAGAGTGAGTAGAGCCAGAGGAATGTCGCATTGACGATCAGTACGAAGGTGCCGATGCTGACGTGTCCCCATGCGCCGTCGGCATTGCGGAAGGCCAGGATGGCGTCCCAGGTGAGGATTACGTTGAAGATGAGACCGATATAGAAGAAGTAGCGGTGCGAGTTTTGGATGATGAGGGGGAACTTGGACTCGCCGGTGTACTTCTTGTGCGGCTCCGACACGGCACAGGCGGGCGGAGACATCCAGAACGCCCGGTAGTAGGCCTTGCGGTAGTAGTAGCACGTCAGGCGGAACCCCAGCGGGAAGATGAGGATCAGCAGAGCCGGGGAGAGGACCCACCAGGCGCCCACCGGGGTCCACTCACTCGAGCCGGGAACGCAATCCACGGCGAGGCAGGGCGAATAGAACGGCGAGATGAGCGGCGCTGAGTAGTAGTAGGCGTTTTCGAAGGCTCGCCAGGTCGAGTAGATGATGAAGGCGATGAGGGCAGCGGCCGTGAGCGCAGGGGCGAGCCACCACCGATCGACACGCAGGGTGCGCGCCTTGATATCGGCCCGGTGCTCGCCAGGAACTCCGCTGCTGGGTGGGGTGTCGAGAGCGCTGCTCATGTCAGCCGGGGCAACCCTTCTCGGGCCGCATGGCCCGCCTGCCGCGATGCTATCCCTGTCCGGACCAACCCACATGTGCAGCAGGGGCGGTGCGAGGTGGGTCACATTGACCGGTCCAAAGGCCGGGGGCGATCGGGGTCGGCACCGGTGACTCCGGGGCTCGGCGGGTGGCTCCGACGCTGTCCTGGCCATGGGGGGTGGGCATCTCACGACTACCATGGCGACAGTCGAACCCGTGGAGGACTAGGTGGCGACCACTCCGGTGGGCACGCTCTACGCCGGCGGCCAGGGCATGTGGTCGTGGGTGGCCCAACGCATCACGGGGATCGCCGTCTTCTTCTTCCTCTACGTGCACATCCTTGACACGGCCCTCGTGCGCGTCTCCCCCGATGCCTACGACCTCGTGATTGCCACCTACAAGACGCCCATCGTCAACCTCCTCGAGGTGGGTCTCGTGGGAGCCGTGCTCTATCACGCCCTCAACGGCCTGCGCATCATCGCGGTCGACTTCTGGGGTCGAGGCCCGCGCTACCAAAAGCAGATGCTGTGGGCGGTCCTCGCCGTCTGGGCGCTCGTCATGGTGCCCGGCACCTACTTCATGCTCAAGCACACCGTTGAGGCACTCTTCGGGAGCACGCCATGAGCATCGCCGACCAGCCCCTCGACCTCGAGCCCCCGGGGGCCCCACGCTCCGCGCCGCGAACCAACTTCGAGCTCAACTCGTGGGTCTTCATGCGGGTCTCCGGCATCGTCCTCGTCTTCCTCGTGCTCGGGCACCTCTTCATCATGAACATCCTCGACGGGGGCGTGCAGCGCATCAACTTTGCCTTCGTGGCAGGCCGCTGGGCTAGCCCCTTCTGGCAGGTCTGGGATCTCGCGATGCTCTGGCTCGCCATGCTGCACGGGGGCAACGGACTCCGCACGATCATCAATGACTACGCCGAGCGCGACCAATCGCGGTTCTGGCTGAAGATGGCCCTCTACGTTTCGGCCGGCTTCATCGTCCTTCTCGGCACACTGGTCATCTTCACCTTCGACCCGAGCATCGGCTAGGGAAGCGATGCAGACCCACACATTCGATGTGGTGATCGTCGGTGCCGGGGGTGCGGGCATGCGCGCGGCCCTCGAATCCACGAAGCGCGCTCGTACCGCCGTTCTCACCAAGCTCTACCCCACGCGCTCCCATACGGGCGCAGCCCAGGGAGGAATGTGCGCTGCTCTTGCCAACGTCGAAGAGGACAATTGGGAGTGGCACACATTCGACACCATCAAGGGCGGCGACTACCTGGTCGACCAAGACGCCGCGGAGATCCTGTGCCGCGAGGCGATCGATGCTGTCATCGACCTCGAGAAGATGGGCCTGCCCTTCAATAGGACGCCCGACGGTCGGATCGATCAGCGCCGGTTCGGCGGCCACACTCGCAACCACGGCGAAGCGGCTGTGCGTCGCGCCTGCTACGCCGCCGATCGCACCGGACACATGATCCTCCAGACGCTCTACCAGAACTGCATCAAGGAAGGCGTCGACTTCTTCAACGAGTTCTACGTGCTGGATCTCCTGCTCGTTGAGCGGGACGGGCGCAAGGAGACAGCGGGCGTCGTCGCCTACGAGCTAGCGACCGGCGCCCTGCACGTCTTCCGCGCCAAGGCCGTCATCTTCGCCACAGGCGGCTACGGCAAGGTCTGGAAGACGACGTCCAATGCCCACACCCTCACGGGCGACGGCATGGCGATTGCCTTCCGGCGCGGAGTCCCGCTCGAAGACATGGAGTTCTACCAGTTCCACCCCACCGGGCTCGCTGGCCTCGGCGTGCTCCTCACCGAGGGGACCCGCGGAGAAGGGGGCGTCCTGCGCAACGTCGCCGGCGAGCGCTTCATGGAGCGAGTCGCTCCCACGATCAAAGACCTCGCCCCCCGCGACATGGTGGCTCGGGCGATGGTTGCGGAGGTTCGCGAGGGGCGCGGAGCCGGGCCCGACGGCGACTACGTCTACCTCGATCTCACTCACATGCCCAAGGAGCAGATCGAAGCCAAGTTCCCCGACGTCACCGAATTCACCCGCACCTACCTCGGGATCGATCCCGTCACCGAACTCGTGCCGGTCTTCCCGACGGCCCACTACGCGATGGGTGGGATTCCCACCAACGTCGAGACCGAGGTCCTAGCCGACAACCACACAGTCATGCCCGGCCTCTACGCAGCAGGCGAGGTCGCCTGCGTCTCAGTGCACGGCGCCAATCGCCTGGGCACCAATTCCCTTCTCGACATCAATGTCTTCGGACGACGTGCCGGCATTGCGGCTGCCGACTATGCCAACAGCCACGACCTAGTGCCCCTCCCCGCCGACCCGGAGGGCCTCACCATCGCCCTGGTCGAGGGGCTCCGCTCCGGCACGGGGAGCGAACGGGTCGCGTCGATCCGCAAGGACCTCCAGCAGACTATGGATCTCAATGCCCAGGTCTACCGCACAGAGGCAACCCTCAAGCAGGCGCTCGCCGACGTCAAAGAACTCCGACGTCGTTACCGCAATGTCTCGATCCAGGACAAGGGCACTCGCTACAACACCGACCTGCTCGAGGCGGTCGAACTCGGGTTCTTGTTGGACCTGGCCGAAGTTACCGTCGTTGGCGCCTTGGAGCGCAAGGAGTCTCGCGGCGGCCATGCCCGGGAGGACTACCCCCACCGAGACGACGTCAACTACATGCGGCACACCATGGCCTACCAGGTCGTCGAGCCGACCGGCTCGACATCGGTGCGACTCGACTACAAGCCCGTGACCGTCACGCGCTATGAGCCGATGGAGCGCACCTACTGATGAGCGATTCCACCGAGTCGACCGCGGCCCCGGGCGACACCGCCGAGACGTCCGGGCCTGTCGCACCTGCCCGCGCAGAGCCGTTCGACGTGACGTTTCGCATTCGGCGCTACCTACCCGAACTCGACGAGGAGCCACACTGGGAGGACTACGTTGTCACGGTCCATCCCACCGACCGCGTCCTCGATGCGCTGATCAAGATCAAGGGTGAGCAGGACGGCACCTTGACGTTTCGGCGCTCGTGTGGCCACGGAGTGTGCGGCTCTGACGCGATGATGATCAACGGTCGCAATCGCCTCGCGTGCAAGACCCTCATCAAGGATCTCGGGTCCGGCGACATCACCATCGAGGCGATCAAGGGTCTCCCCCTCGAGAAGGACCTCGTGGTCGACATGGAGCCGTTCTTTGATGCCTACCGCGCGGTGAAGCCCTACCTGATCACCGGCGATCACGAGCCAACCCGCGAAAACCTCCAGTCACCACAGCAACACGCAGCAATCGACGACACCACCAAGTGCATCCTCTGCGCGGCCTGCACCACCGCGTGCCCGGTCTTCTGGACCGATGGTGCCTACTTCGGCCCTGCTGCCATCGTCGCGGCACACCGCTTCATCTTCGACAGTCGAGACGAGGGTGCCGACGTCCGGCTAGAGATCCTCAACGACCGCGAAGGCGTCTGGAGGTGCCGCACGACGTTCAATTGCAGTTCGGCGTGCCCGCGTGGCATAGAGGTGACCACGGCCATCCAGCAGGTCAAGCGGGCCCTGATCTTCAGGCGCTTCTAGCCGCCCAGACACGCCCCCGCTCAACGGGCCTTGGCGGCCTCTTCGCGACTAGCCTGAGTCATCATGCGTCGCGCCCGCCCCCTCCGCCTCGCCCTCGCGGCGACAGCGGCCGTGGCCCTCGTCATGGCAGCCGCACCGATCGCCAGCGCCGAACCCATCGGGGGTCCACTGCTCACCGGCAACGGCGTCATCGTCGATCCGGGCCCGGGTGCAGCCGACCTGCCCAACGTGCCGGTCTCGGCCTGGGTCCTTGCCGACCTTGATACCGGCGCAATCCTGGCGGCCAAGAGCCCCCACGCGCAGCGCCCGCCAGCCAGCGTCCTGAAGACGCTAACGATCCTGACGTTGTCGCAACGGCTCGACCCTGGCCTGGTCTATACAACGACCTACGACGACGTGGCCGTGGAAGGAAGCCGCGTAGGGCTCGTGGAAGAAGCCACATACACCGTGCGGGATCTGATGTTCGGCCTCATGATGCAAAGCGGCAACGACTGCGCGTCGGCCCTTGCCAATGCCAATGGCGGCATGGAGCTCACGGTCTCGCAGATGAACGCCGAGGCCCAGCGCCTTCAGGCCTACGACACGGTGGCGATGAATGCGAGCGGGCTACCCGCGGAAGGACAGGTCACCTCGGCCTACGATCTCGCCCTCATCGCGCGCGAGGCGCTGTCGAGGCCAGACATCTATGAATACGTCAACACCCGTGTCATCGAGGACTTCCCCGGATACATGCCCGACAAGCCGGGCGACCCACGGCCCACGATGGCCATCGCCACTCAGAACCCCCTGTTCATCCAGGGCTACGAGGGCGCCATCGGCATGAAGACGGGCTGGACGACCGAGGCTGGGCGCACCTTCGTCGGAGCGGCCGAGCGCGGCGACACCTCCCTCGTCGTCGTACTGCTCAACGTCGAGGGCGAGATCTACGACTCCGCCGCGGCCCTGCTCGACTGGGGATTCGCCAATGTCTCCGACGTCGCGCCCGTCGGCTACCTCGTCGATCCGGTGGAGCCCACCACAGATTCTCCTCAGCCGAGCTTGGGACTTCCCGGAGACGTCGATGACCCTTCGGCGCAAGCAGCGGCCGCCTCGGCAAGCGAGGCCGAGACAGGGAATTCCTCGACGAATGTGTTTGCGCTGTTTGCATGCGTCCTGGGCATCATCCTTGGCCTCATCATCATGGGGCTCGGCGTGCGCAGCGTCCGCGGTCCGGCACGCCGCACACCCCCGCGCCGAGCAGCAGCACGCCGGGTGGACGATGACGACCGCGAGCCGGTCGGCAGCTGATCAGCCGGAGCCGAGCGGATACGACCGACTCAGCGTCCAGCCAGAGTCGGCCAGCTCATAGAGCTTGACGGCATCCACCAGGAACTCCGCCTCGAATCGAGCGAGCGCCTCGAACGCTCTATCGAGGGCGGCATCATCCACCTCGGCCGCGATCGTCACGTGCGGGTGGTATGGAAAGCGCAGCTCGAGAGCAAGGGGACCGCGCCTGACGCGGCGTTCGACCTCCTCGCAGATGCCTATGCCGTCCGCTACAGCCACGAAGACCACGGGCGTCACGGGGCGAAACGTGCCTGTGCCGCGCAGTCTCATGCGGAACGGGCCTACATCACGAAGAGCCTCGGCTAGGTGCTCCTCCACCGCGACCATTTCGTCGGGATCTATGGAGACAGGCGCGACCACCGTCACGTGCGGCGGGTTGGTGTGCGCCTCGGGGTCTCCGGCGTCAGCGCGCGTCGCTCGCAAGACCTCGGCATAGGGCTCCGGGACCTCGATGACAACGCCGAAGGTCCTCATGGCAACGGGACGAACCCCACGCGGTCGTACACGGCCTGGAGTGTGGGTCGTGCGGCTGAGCGGGCCTTATCGCTCCCGTCGCGCATGAGCCGGGTCAACTCCGCCGGGTCGGCCATCAACTCCCTAACCTGCTCGCGAAAGCCGGTGACGAAGCCGACTACCGCGTCTGCGGCGTCGGACTTCAGGTCGCCGTAGCCACGGCCCTGGTATCCGGCCACGAGGGTCGGGATATCCGTGCCGCTAAAGGCGGAGATCAAGGTGAGGAGGTTGGAGACCCCGGGCTTTGCCTCCGGGTCGTAGGCGATATCGCGCCCCGAGTCGGTCACGGCCGACCGAATCTTCTTTGCCGTCACAGATGGCTCGTCGAGTAGGAAGAGGCAGCCGGTCGGGGCGGACTTGCTCATCTTCGACGTCGGATCGGCAAGGTCGAGGATCTTGGCGGTGTCCTTGACGATCAGCGGCTCAGGCACGACGAAGGTAGGCCCGTAGCGCGCGTTGAAGCGCTGCGCGAGATCGCGGGTTAGTTCGAGATGTTGACGCTGGTCTTCTCCGATAGGCACCCCGTCGGCCTGGTAGATGAGGATGTCGGCGGCCTGGAGGATTGGGTAGGTGAACAACCCGACAGTGGCGCGCTCCGAGCCCTCGCGCTGCGTCTTGTCCTTGAATTGCGTCATGCGACCTGCCTCGCCGAAGCCGGTCTGGCACTCGAGTACCCAGGCGAGTTGGGCGTGTTCGGGCACGTGGCTTTGAACGAAGATCGTCGAACGCTGGGGGTCGAGGCCCACGGCCAGCAACTGGGCGAAGGAGAGCAGGGTGCGCTGACGGAGCACGGCGGGGTCGTGCTCGACCGTGATCGCGTGCTGGTCGACGACGCAGTAGAAGGCATCGTGGGTCTCTTGGAGCTCCACCCAGCGACGCAGCGCCCCGAGGTAATTGCCCACCTGGAAACTGTCGGCCGTTGGCTGGATGCCCGAGAGCACGCGAGGCGGCACATTGCCGGGTGCGGCCGAGGCCTCGGTCGGGGTCACGCGCTCATTCTGACAGCGCTGCCGGAGGGACGATCAGCGGAGTCACCCGCAGTCGCGCGATCCGCCGGCCATCGAGTTCGGCGACCACGAGCCGATGGTCGTCAACATCGACGAATGCACCCACGTCGGGCAGGCTGCCGAGGCGAGACACCACGAAGCCCGCTGCCGTCTCGTAGGGTCCGTCAGGCAGGGTTACGCCCGTCTGCTCGGCGAAGTCCTCAAGGTTGAGCAGGCCATCGACATCGGTCGGCCCCTCGGCACGTACCTCGTCGTACTCGTCGCGGATGTCGCCGATCAACTCCTCGACGAGATCTTCGAGGGAGACGATGCCGGCCGTGCCTCCGTATTCGTCGACGACGATTGCGAGGTGTTGGCGCTGCCGCCGCATCTCCGTAAGGGCCGGGATCAGCTCCTTGGTGCCGGGGAAGAAGATGACCTGCCGAGCGAGGTCTCCGACTCGGCCCCCGCGCTCGGCGGCCGCCGGGTGCAGGATCTCGCGGATGTGCACGACGCCGACCACGTTGTCGGCCGAGCCGCGGATGACGGGATAGCGGGAGTGAGGGGCGGAGGCCACCTCGCGGGCTGCATCGCCGATCGACATGCTGGCCTCGAGGAACGCTGTCTCGGTGCGAGGAATCATCACCTCCTTGAGTTCACGGTCGCCGGCATCGAAGACGTCGTCGATGAGCGCCCGCTCCTCGGCCGTGAGTTCCTCGTGCGCGGCCACTATGTCGCGGAGTTCCTCGCCGGTGATCTGCTCCTTCGAACTCTGCGGATTGCCTCCGAGAATGCGCACGATGCCGTTGGTGGACACCGACAGCAGCCAGATGAAGGGCCGGGTGATCCGCGCCAGGAAGTCGACGGGGACGGCGACGAGCAGAGCGGTGGACTCAGTGCGCTGAAGCGCAATGCGCTTGGGGACCAGTTCGCCGATCACCAGGGAGACGTAAGCGATGACAACGGTCACGAGGATGAAGGCGATCGCCGACGCCCACGATTCTGCCAGCCCCCATGACTCGAGCACGGGTGCCAGCGAGGGAGCGATCTGTGCCGCACCGAAACCGGCCGAGATGAAGCCCGCCAGCGTGACCCCAACCTGCACAGCGGCGAGGAATCGGTTGGGCTGGGCTTCCAGCGAGACGAGCACTCGGCCGCGCCTACCACGACCCGAGAGCCGCTCGACCTGACTGTCGCGGAGAGAGACCAGCGCCATCTCAGCGGCCGCGAAGAAACTTCCGATGAGGATGAACAGGACGACCAGGGCAATGTTCACCCATAAGTCGCTCACCCCACGAGGATACGGGTAGCGCCCTAGGAGAACGTCACCACGAGCGGGGCGTGATCGCTCCAGCGCTCCGCATAGGCCGCCGCCTTGCCGACCCAGGCGCCGGTCGAACGCCCGGCCAACCCGGGCGTGACCACCTGGAAGTCGATCCGCCATCCCCCATCGGTGTCGAATCCGCGACCCCGCCACGACCACCAGGTATAGGGACCCGGGCCCTCACCGCCCCAGATGCGGCCGAGATCGTGCCAGGGCCCGGGTCGATCGACGCCAAACCAGCGGTCGAGATAGGCCCTCTCCTCGGGGAGGAATCCGGCCTTGCCGCGATTGGCCCGCCAGTTCTTGATGTCGATCTCCCGCTGCGCGACATTGAAGTCGCCGGTGATGAGCACGTGCCCCTTCGCGCGGCCCGCACGACGTCGCAGCGACCCCATGCGTCGCTCCATGGCATCGAGGAAGCGAAGCTTCTCGTCCTGCTTGGGCGTGCCCGCCTCGCCGGTGTGCACGTAGGCGGAGACGACGGTCATGGGTCCGAACGGGGTATCAATGTCGGTCTCGATCCAGCGTCCTTGATGCTCGAACTCCGGCTCTCCCACGCCCTCGCGAATGGCACGCGGCTGGAGCCGAGAGAGGACGGCGACGCCGTTGCGACCGAGGCTCGCCGAAGCGCTGTGCGCGACGTGGAGCTGGGCGAGCCCGCTCTGCGCGAGTTGCTCGT
>JBJTIQ010000109.1:0-4262 GCA_046095085.1 Actinomycetota bacterium
CCGCGAACCCCGCTTTCACCCTCGAAGTGGTCGCCCCCAACCCCGCTTTCGCCTCGAAATGGCCGCCGTTTGGAGGGTGAAAGCGAGAAGGGGAGTGATATGAGTCGATTTGACTCATATCGTCTGAGTCGGCATAATTGAAGTCCGCGCCAGCACGGCGCCCCCATTTTTGACAACACCAGCTGCGCGCTGCGCAGGAGAGAAAGAAGGAATCACTGATGGCCCGAGCAGTCGGCATCGACCTGGGCACGACCAACTCCGTCGTGTCCACCCTTGAGGGCGGCGACCCCGTCGTCATCACCAATGCGGAGGGTGCCCGCACGACCCAGTCGGTCGTCGCCTTCGCCAAGAACGGCGAGGTGCTCGTCGGCGAGGTAGCCAAGCGCCAGGCCGTCACCAACGTCGACCGCACGATCCGGTCCGTGAAGCGCCATATGGGCACCAACTGGACGATCGACATCGACGGCAAGTCCTACACCCCGCAGGAGATCAGCGCGCGCGTGCTCATGAAGCTCAAGCGCGACGCGGAGTCCTACCTGGGCGACACCGTCACCGATGCGGTCATCACCGTGCCTGCCTACTTCAATGACGCCCAGCGCCAGGCCACCAAGGAGGCTGGCGAGATCGCGGGCCTCAACGTCCTGCGCATCATCAACGAGCCCACCTCTGCCGCCCTGGCCTACGGCCTCGACAAGGGCGACAAGGAGCAGACCATCCTCGTGTTCGACCTCGGTGGTGGCACGTTCGACGTGTCGCTGCTCGAGATCGGCGACGGCGTCGTCGAGGTGAAGGCCACCAGTGGCGACAACAACCTCGGTGGCGACGACTGGGACGACAAGGTCGTCGACTGGATGGTCACCAACTTCAAGAACGCTCACGGCGTCGACCTGTCCAAGGACAAGATGGCGATGCAGCGTCTGCGCGAGGCGGCCGAGAAGGCCAAGATCGAGCTCTCCAGCTCGATGCAGACCTCGATCAACCTGCCCTACATCACCGCGAGCGCTGAGGGCCCGCTGCACCTGGAGGAGACCCTCTCCCGGGCGCAGTTCGAGCAGATGACCTCCGACCTGCTCGATCGCACGAAGGCTCCCTTCGAGGCGGTCATCAAGGACGCCGGCATCAAGCTCGACGACATCGACCAGGTCGTGCTCGTCGGTGGCTCCACCCGCATGCCGGCGGTGACCGAACTCGTCAAGAAGCTCACCGGCAAGGAGCCCAACAAGGGCGTCAACCCCGATGAGGTCGTGGCGATCGGCGCGGCCCTGCAGGCCGGCGTGCTCAAGGGCGACGTCAAGGATGTCCTGCTGCTCGACGTCACCCCGCTTTCCCTCGGCATCGAGACCAAGGGCGGCGTGATGACCAAGCTCATCGAGCGCAATACGACGATCCCGACCAAGCGCAGCGAGATCTTCACGACCGCTGACGACAACCAGCCCAGCGTGCTCATCCAGGTCTACCAGGGCGAGCGTGAAATGGCCGCCTACAACAAGCGGCTCGGCACCTTCGAGCTGACCGGCCTGCCGCCAGCGCCGCGCGGCGTGCCGCAGGTCGAGGTCACCTTCGATATCGACGCCAACGGCATCGTCCACGTGTCGGCGAAGGACCTCGCCACGGGCAAGGAGCAGTCGATGACCATCTCCGGCGGCAGTGCGCTGCCCAAGGAGGAGATCGACCGCATGATGCGCGAGGCCGAGGCCAACGCCGAGGCTGACAAGAAGGCGCGCGAGGAGATCGAGGTCAAGAACACCGCCGAGGCGCTGGTCTACCAGACCGAGAAGTTCCTCGCGGACAACGCCGACAAGATCCCGGCCGACGCGAAGTCCAATGTCGACGGTCCGCTCGATGAGCTGAAGAAGGCCATCGAGGCAGGCGACATCGCTGCCATGAAGACCGCGACCGACAAGGTCGCGCAGGCAAGCCAGACGCTCGGTGCCGCGATGTACACCATGGCGCAGCAGGCGGGCGGTGGCCAGGCCACGGCCTACGAGGCCGCCGACATGTCCGAGGACGACGTCGTCGACGCCGAGATCGTCGACGACGAGGCCAACGAGGCGAAGTGACCATGGACGCAGGGCACGAGCACGAGCCCGAGGAAGGCGTCCGCGTCACCGACAAGCGTCGTATCGATCCGCAGACCTTCGAGGTGCGGGAGCCGGCCCAGCCGGCTCCCCCCTCGGAGGAGGCGGTGATCGAGCAGGAGTTGACCGAGGCCGATGCCAAGGTCGCTGAGCTCACCGACGACCTGCGCCGCGTGCACGCCGAATACGCCAACTACCGCAAGCGCGTCGATCGCGACCGCGAGGCCGCGCGCGATCTCACCGTCGGCAGTGTCCTCACCGAGCTGCTGCCCGTGCTCGACGATGTCGAGCGGGCCCGCCAGCACGGCGAACTCGAGGGCGCCTTCAAGTCGGTCGGCGAGGCTCTCGAGGCCACGTGTCTTCGACTTGGCCTGGAGACGTTCGGTGCGGTCGACGAGCCGTTCGATCCGATGATCCACGAGGCACTGACGAGCGAGCAGCGCGATGGTGTCGACGGACCTGTCGTCATCAGCATCTACCAGCCGGGCTACCGGCATGCCGGCCGCGTACTGCGACCGGCCCGCGTCGCCGTCGCGGACTCCTGAGTCCGACGGCGACAACACAGACGAGGCAGGATGAACAAGGACTGGCTGGAGAAGGACTTCTACAAGGTCCTCGGCGTCGACAAGGGCGCGTCAGCCGACGAGATCAAGAAGAAGTACCGCAAACTCGCGCGTGAGCTGCACCCCGACAAGAACCCGGGTGACGCCAAAGCGGAGGAGCGCTTCAAGGAGGTCTCCGAGGCCTATGACGTGATCTCCGATGACAAGAAGCGCGCCGAATACGACGAGGCGCGCACCCTGTTTGCCAGTGGCGGCGGCTTCGGCGGGGGTCGCTTCGGTGGTGGTGGATACGGCGGTCCCGGCGGCTTCGGTGGCGGCACGACCTACGACTTCGGCGATGTCTTCGGATCCGACGATGGCGGCCTGGGCGACATCCTCGGCAACATCTTCAGCCGCGGTCGCGGTGGTGGTCGCACCGCGCGCGCTCCGCGCCGTGGCCAGGATGTCGAGAGCGAGATCACCCTTGGCTTTGACGAGGCACTCGACGGCGTCACCGTCCCGCTGCGCCTGGCGAGCGATGCCGCGTGCGACAGCTGCCATGGCACCGGCGCACGCGCCGGCACCGTGCCGCGCGTGTGCCCCAACTGCGATGGCACCGGCCAGACCTCGCGCAACGCAGGTGGCTTCGCCTTCGCCGAGCCCTGTGGGGCATGCCACGGGCGCGGCCTCATCGTCGACGACCCGTGCCCGACGTGCAATGGATCGGGGCGCGGCATCAGCACGCGCACCGTGCAGGCGCGCATCCCCGCGGGGGTCAAGGACGGTGCCCGCATCCGACTGAAGGGCAAGGGTGCCCCGGGCGAGCGTGGCGGCCCCAATGGCGATCTCTACGTCGTCGTGCACGTCACCGCGCACCCGGTCTTCGGGCGCAAGGGCGACAACCTCACCGTCACCGTGCCGGTCACCTTCACCGAGGCCACGCTCGGCGGCCAGGTCGTCGTGCCCACGCCCGGTGGCGGCACGGTCACCTTGAAGATCCCTGCGGGCACCGCCAACGGCCGCACCTTCCGCGTGCGCGGCAAGGGAGTGGCCCGCAAGGACGGCACCAAGGGCGACCTGCTGGCGAGCGTCGACGTGCATGTGCCGACCAACCTCAGCGACGAGGCGCGCGAGGCCCTGCAGAAGTACGCCGAGGCCACGGCCGACGACGACCCACGCAAGTCACTTCTTGCCGACGCCAAGGTGACGTGATGTTCAGCGACGACACCACCCCCGTCTACGCGATCTCGGTCGCGGCGCAGCTCTCCGGGCTCCATCCGCAAACCCTGCGCCAATACGACAAGCTCGGCCTGGTCTCCCCCCAGCGCACCAATGGGCGCAACCGGCTCTACTCCGCGCGTGACATCGCACGCCTCCAGGAGGTTGCCGACCTGTCGGCGGCGGGAGTCAGCCTCGAGGGCATTCGCCGTGTACTCGATCTCCAAGCCGAGGTTGAGCGCCTGCGCGATGAACTCGAGGGCTACGTGGCCGAGAGGCGTTCGACCGCCCTCGTGCTCTGGAATCCCTCGCGCCGCCGCGGCGCGTAAGAGACGTAGAAGGACCCATGGACATCAAGTTCACGACGAAGGCCCAGGACGCCCTGGGGGCCTCCGTGCGCATCGCCGCAGCCCAGGGCAATGCC
>JBJTIQ010000110.1:0-8391 GCA_046095085.1 Actinomycetota bacterium
CGGGTCGCTAGCTCAACGGTAGAGCTGCGGACTTTTAATCCGTAGGTTCCGGGTTCGAGCCCCGGGCGACCCACTCCGCTAGCTGACCGGAGTGTCGTCGCGCACGCCGAGCACCTTGGCGACCGGCGCTGCCGTAAGGCCGTAGACGAAGACCGTGACGGCGATGATCACGAAGGCAGCCGGCAGCAATTCGCCCGCACCCGGGACGTTGGCGGCGATCAATGTGGCACTGACGCTTGAAGCGGTCGCCGCTGCGACGATGCCGCGTGGGTCCATCCATGCGATGAACGTGCGCTGGTTGCGACTGAGATCCGACCCTGCCGTCGAAAACGCCGTGATGGCCGGCCTCACGATGAGGATGAGGATCACCGCCATCGCCACCGCTGGCAGCGCGACCTGACCCACCAGGGGCGACGGCACTAGAGCGGCGATGGAGATGAAGAGGATACCCAGACCGATGGTCGCGATCGTGTTGAAGAACGGCATCGCATGGTCCAGGGAGGTGTTGAGACGCTTGGCGATGCGAGGAGCGGCGATACCCAGCAAGAGTGCTGTCAACAACCCACTCGCGTCGGCCAGGAAGTTCGCGAAGGCAGCGCAGCCCACGACGGTGCCGAAGATGACCTGGGTGCCGAGCAGTATGTTGCCGCGCACCAGCTTGGTGCCCAGGACGGCGATCACGGCCCCGACGAGCGCCATGACGATCGCGATCGCAAAGCTCGCGATGAGGGACACGATCGCATCCAGCGGGCTCTCCATGGTGGTCACGCGCACCACCTGGAAGATCACGATCGCGAATATGCCGCCGATGGGGTCGAGCATCGTGCCTTCCCATAGCAGGATGCCCCGCACCCGCTGCTGTGGCTTGGCGAAGTCCAGGATCGGTGTCACTACCGTGGGTCCCGAGACGATGAGGATCGCGCCGAGCAGGAAAGCCAAGGGCCAACTGAGCCCGAGCAGATAGTGCGCAAGGAGCGTGCAGGCGATCCAGTTGATCGGCCCACCGATCCACACCAGGCGCCGCACGATGGATCTGTCCTTGCCCTGCAGCGAGATGTTGCCGAGTTCGAGCCCTCCCTGGAAGAGAATGATCGCGACCATCAGGTCGACGGCTACGCCGAACGCCGGGCCGAGGACCTTGTCCATCTGGAACTCAGGGGCAATCCAGCCGAGGACGAAGCCCGCGGGCAAGAGCAGCAGGAGCGCGGGCACGCGCAGCCGAGGTGCCAGCACCTGGCACGCCGTGGCCAGCCCGACGACGAGGGCGGCGGCGAGCATGATCTGCGCCGGTGACAGCGTCGTCATGCGAGAACTGTCTCAGATGTCGGCCGTCACCAGGTGAATCCTGGCGGTGTGGGCGAGCACTGCTCCATCGTCTTCGACCGAAGCTCTGCCATGGTCCCCTCGTGGACCGTGCGCGACGCGAGGTTCGTCAGGAAGTAGGGGTCCACGGCAACGTTGTAGAGCTCCTCGAAGCCACCCGCATATCGGACGTAGAGCCATTCGCTCGTGCGGATGCCGCAGTAGGCGCGCAGGGCGTCCTCGCGTGTCTTGCCGCCGGAAGCGATCAGGAGTGACTCCCGAGATGTAGGTGTCACGAGGTCGATTCCGCCAAGTGGTGTTGAGGTTGCGAGGCCCGCGGCCGCGAGGGCTGTTGCCGTGATGTCGACGTTGCTCACGATTCGCGAGTCCATCGATCCGGCACTGAGGTGGCCATCCCAGCGCATCATGAGCGGCACGGGTGTCGTGTATGGGTAGCGCTTCTGACCGAGGATGTTGAACTCACCCCACGTGTAGCCGTTGTCGGACGCATACACGAAGAGGGTGTTGTCCATCCGCCCCGCGCGCGTCAGGGCGTCGACGATCACGCCAACGGCATCGTCGACCGGGTAGAGGGCGCGTATCTGCCGGGCGCGGAGCATGCGCGACTTCTCGGCACTGACGCGCGGCAGCTCGGTGACCCACGGCGGCTTGCCCGCCGTACGCCCGAATCCGGGAGGCAGGTAGCGCGGAGCTGGCACCGGAGCCGTCATGTATCGAGAGGTCGTCCGGTAGGGCGCGTGGGGCGCCCAGGGGGTCACGAGCATGAAGAGCGGAGTCGTCTCGGGGGTCGTCTCGATCGTGTTGACGGCGATCCGCGAGAGCACTGTCGTGGAGTAGTCGGAAGACCGGAAGCCGTGGTAGCGGAAGTTCACCGGCTCCGACTCCGCGCGATGCATGAGCCAGAAGTCGCGATAGTCGGTGGCATCTCCATCCCGCGAGTACGCAACTGGGTAGGCGAATGCGTGCCATGCATCCCAGCCAGGCGGGATGTAGGTGTCATCACCGGTGGTGGCGATTCGCGTCGCGGACTCTCCGTAACCGTTGAGGTATTTGCCGATGAGCGCCGTGCGGTAGCCGACTGCGTCGAGTTGCGTCGCCAGCGTGCGCGCCTCACCGCCCGTCGCGTAGAACTTGGCGAAACCGCCGCGGGGAGCCTGATTGCTCCACACCCCGGTGACCTGCGACGGCTGACCGCTGAGCAGGCTCACCCGTGAAGGGCAGCACAGCGGTGTCGGGGCATGCGCATTGGAGAAGGTGACACCAAGACGCCCGATGTCTTGTCGAAGGCGCATCATGCCGGCGGTCGAGTCGATCCGCTGGTCGTCGGTGTAGACGATCACGATGTTGGGCAGGTCGGCCGGCCCGGTCGGGCCAGTTGTCGCGCCTAGGCCTGGCAGCGCAGTGTCATCCACGACAGCGGCGACCGCCCCGGCTTGCTCGGGAGCAGCGGCGACTGCCCCGGTCAGGAGCGGGCAGGCGAGTAGGGCCGCGACCACGAAGGTGCCGGCGGCGGACGCAGGCCACAGGCGAGAGACTTTCCCGCTGCGTCCGCGTGGCATTGTCGAAGTCTCGCAGACGCATCCATGCCATGCGGTGCTACGTTGCGCGGAAAGTCCCGTGCGTGGGGAGGGCTGGCATGACGGAACCCGTGAATTCCTCGTCGCACAGCGATGCAGCGAATGATCCCGCGCCCCAGGTCTCGGCCACGGCGTGGGCGATCCTCGCGGCGATGGGATTTGGTGCGCTCATCGCGCAGATGTTCAGCACCGTCATCGGGCCTGCGCTTCCCACGATTCAAGACGACCTCAGCCTGTCGCTGTCGATGCAGACCTGGACGGTGACGTCCTACAGCCTCGCCTTCGGCACCGCGCTGGTCGCTGGCGGTCGACTGGGCGATCTCATCGGCGAAGTGAAGATGATCGTCATCGGATTCGTCATCTTCGGAGTCGGCCTCGTGCTGTCAGCGATCGCCCTCAACGGTGAGGTGCTCGTCGCGGGCCGCACGATCCAGGGCATTGGCATCGGCCTGTCGGCTCCGGCGACCCTCTCAATCGTCGTCAACTCCTTCCCCGCGATTCGGCGTGGCTTCGCCGTGGGCATCTGGGGATTCGCCCACGGATTCGGCCTGCTGATCGGGCCGCTCTTCGCCGGTTATGCGCTGCAGTTCCTGAACTGGCGCTGGATCTTCTGGATCGCCGTACCCCTCACGGTCGCCGTGATCTTCGTGACGCTCGGAGCGACCCGTAGGTACACGAGCACGCTCGCCTCCGGCAGCTACGACATCGTCGGTCTGGTCCTCGGCGGCATCGGCATCACCGCGATCACCTACGGACTGCAGAACTCCAGCCAGGGCTGGGGACTGCCCGCCACGTGGGGCAGTCTCATCATCGGCGTCGTCTTCCTCGCGGCCTTCGGCTTCGCCGAGACGCGCGTGCGCTACCCGTTGGTGGACTTCAGCCTCTGGAAGGAGCGCCTCTTCACCGGCGGCTTCTTCGCGGAGAGCGCCGTCGGCTTCGTCTACATCCCGATGCTCACATTCGTCGGTTCGCTCTTCCTCATCAGCGTCAGCGACTTCACCCCCGTGCAGGCGAGTTGGATTATCGTCATCACGACCGGCACCTGCATGGTGCTCGAGCCCCCGGCTGGACGTCTCGTCGACAAGATCGGCCCCGGAATCCCCATCACGATCGCGCTGCTCATGCAGGCCGCCGCGCTCTTCTGGATGGGCACCTTCGATGCGAGCACGACACTCGGCGAGATGATCATCCCGCTGGCGCTCATGGGTGCCGGTGTCGGCATCGCGCTGCCGTCGTGCAACACGGCGGGCATGAGCGCGGTGGATCCCAAGCGCGCCGGCATGGGATCCGGGCTCATGCAGATGACCTTCAACATCCCGGCGGCGCTGGGCGTGGCCCTGGTCACCTCGATCATCGGCACCCTGTCGCTGTCGCGAGTGGAGTCGGCCGTCTCAGGCACGCCGTACGTCGATCAGGCGACGCAGTATGCCCAGGCGATGCAGAACGGTGACGCCAATGGTGCCGCCGACATCCTCAAGGGCGTGCCTTCCGACGTCGCATCGACCATCGAGGCCGCGGTCGAGACGGCCCAGGCGTCGTCGATCGCCATCAGCATGGTGGCGCTCGGCATCGTGGCACTCGCGGGCGCGATCTTCGCGCTGCTTGTCATCGGCCGCCGGCGCGAGCCGGATCACCTGCCAGCCGATGACCTCACGATGGCCTAGCAAGATACAGCGAACGCGCCGCCCGAGGAAGGATGTAACGCCATGGCAAGAGGTCCCGCGGACCCGACCCTCGACAGGCTGACCGCGAGCCTTTCCCGCTCGTCATCGCGACTGCGCGTCTTCGCTGTGATCACGGCGGCTATCTGCTTCGGGCTCGCGGTCCTGCCCTTTTTCGATCCGACCCTGTGGGCGTCGGGACTCGGCTGGCAGATTGGGCTCGTTGTCTTCGTCGTGTTCATGGTGGGTGTCGCCCTGTTTATGCTTTACGGAGCCTTCTTCAAGGTCCAGCGCAAAGCCCGGCAACTCAAGCGCACCCTACGGAGCGAGCCCCAACGCATCGTGTCGCTGCGTCCGATGGTGGCTCGCGCTGTGCCGATTGTCCACTGGGAACCAGACGACGGTAGTGCGGTCACAGGACTACACATCTTCATTGAAGATGACAGGGGCACCGTGTGGGTGCTCCCCGTGACTCGTAGCGAGATGGAGTCCATGCTCGACGATCTGACCGTCAGGTGTCCGGGCGCGAAGGTCGGTTGACGCGCTAGCCGAGGGCGAGCGCAGCCGACACGCTGTCGCGCAGGGCTGCCATTGCTGCCTGGCCCACGAGTTTGGCGGCGTCCAAGTCCCCGTCGACCGGGGTGACGATCTGCAGGTAGCACTTGATTTTGGGCTCCGTGCCACTCGGCCGAACTATGACTCGCGCACCCTCGAGGGCGAAGAGCAAGCCGTCGGTGGGCGGCAGGCCATAGGCGCCCTCCTCGAGGTCGACGACCTCCTGCACGGCACGACCGCCCAGCTCGCGTGGCGGAGTCGTGCGCAGGCGCGCCATCGTGTCGGCGCTCAGTGCTCCGTCGGAGCCGCGCACGGCAACCAGTGAGGTGCGGGAGAGGCCAACCTTCCGGGCCAGGTCGTCGAGCACGTCTTGGATGCCGCGACCCTCGGCCTTGAGGTGCGCGGCCATCTCCATCATGAGCAGTGACGCGGTGATGCCGTCCTTGTCGCGCACGTGCGAGGGGTCGACGCAGTAGCCGAGTGCCTCCTCGTAGCCGAAGACCAGGCCGGGCACCCGCGAGATCCACTTGAACCCGGTGAGCGTGACGGCGTAGTCCAGGCCCGCATCGAGGGCGATGGCCTTGAGCAGGGTGCCGGAGACGATGGATTGCGCCATGGTGCCGGTCATCGGCTGGCCGCTGCGGCGCATGTGCTCGACGGTCCACCACCCCAGGAGCCAGCCCACCTCGTCGCCGGACAACATTCGATACCGGTCGCCACGCGGGGCGGCTTCGCCGGTCCGACGGCGACCCTCAGGGATAGGAATGCCGGCCGAGCAGCGATCGGCGTCAGGGTCGTTGGCGATGATGATGTCGGCGCCGTGCTCGCGTGCCTCGGCGAGCGCGAGGTCCATCGCGCCGGGCTCCTCCGGATTGGGGAAGTTGACGGTGGGAAAGCGACCGTCGGGTGCGAACTGCGCGGCCACCGGGCGCGGATCGGGGAAGCCGGCCTCGCGGGCCGCGCGTACGAACACATCGCCGCCCACACCGTGCATCGCGGTGTAGACGGAGGTGATGTCGCGCGGACCGGGCGGCAACAGTGCCTCGGCGCGTGCGATGTAGGCATCGAGTACGCCGTCGTCGAGGGTGACGTAGTCGTCGGAGCGCGGGATATCGGCGACCGGCCCGACGCGCGCGATGCACTCGGAGATCTCGGCGTCGGCCGGCGGCACGATCTGCGACCCATCGCCGAGGTAGACCTTGTAGCCGTTGTCATCGGGAGGGTTGTGCGACGCGGTGACAATCACCGCGGCGCTCGTACCGAGGAAGTTGATCGCGAATGCGGTCACCGGAGTCGGCAGATGGTGCGGAAAGACCATGGCCGAGATCCCGGCGGCGGCCATGATCTGCGCCGTGTCGTGGGCGAAGACATCGGAGTTGCGACGCGCGTCGTAGCCGACGACGATCGAGTGGCCGCCGCGCTCGACGAGGTAGGCGGCGAGCCCGGCCGCCGCGCGCGAGACGACCACGCGGTTCATCCGATTGCTGCCCGGCCCCAGGCGCCCGCGCAGGCCAGCCGTGCCGAACTGCAACGTGCCGTCGAACGCCGCGGTGAGTTCTTCACGCGCGACGGCATCCCCCGCCCGCGCCTTCGCGATGAGATCGGTGAGTTCAGCGGCCGTCACCGGATCGGGATCATCGGCCGCCCACTGCTCGGCGGTGACCAGCAGATCGTCGGTCATGACGCTCCCTTCAGAGCCGCTAGTACTGCCTCTTGGCGGGCGGGTGCGGCGTGCCATCGGCGATGGCCATGGAAGCGGAGGCGCCGATGCGATCGGCCCCCGCCGCCAGCATGGCCTCGGCCTCGTCGCGCGTGTGGATGCCGCCAGACGCCTTGACTCCCAGCGCATCGCCCACGCAGGCGCGCATGAGGGCGATGTCATCGGTGGTCGCGCCACCCGTGCTGAACCCCGTGGACGTCTTGACGTATGCCGCACCGGCGCGCATCGCCAACAGGCAGGCGACGGCCTTCTGCTCATCGGTGAGCAGGCACGCCTCGAGGATTACCTTGACCGGCACACCGGCGGCCGCGACCACGCCGCGGATGTCCTCGTAGACACCGGCCAGGTCGCCGGAGAGCAGAGCGCCGACGTCGATGACCATGTCGACTTCCTGCGCACCCTCCGCCACCGTGATGCGCGCCTCCTCGGCCTTCGCCAGGCGGGTCATGGCCCCCAGGGGAAAGCCGACCACCGTGCACACCATGACATCGGATCCCGCGAGGGCCTCTGCGGCGGTCGGCACCCAGCGGGTGTTGATGCACACGGAGGCGAAGCCGTAGCTCCGGGCCTCGTCGCAGAGTTCCTCGATCTCCGATTGCGTGGCGTCGGCGTGCAGCAGCGTGTGATCGATGCGATTGGCCAGGGAGCTGCCGTCGCGCTTGGCGTCGGGGCGATCGACGGATCCGGAGTCGGGGCCGAGGGCGTCGTCGACCTGCCGCTGGGCTCTGGCGATGAGGCTCGCGTAGTCGGCCATGGTCACTGCCCTCCGCCCGGGAGCAGGAGCGCCGTGAGGTAGTTGAACAGCACGTCGCCTGAGTGTTCGCTGAACGCGTGCAACTGCTCGGGGGTAGATGTGACCTGATCGCCCTCGAGGCGGTTGAGCAGGCAGGCGCAGATCATGGCGAAGGACGAAAAGCCCCAGGAGTTGAGATAGGCGGCGAGCATCGCCCCCTCCATCTCGATGTTGGCGACGCCGTTGGCGTGCAGCCATTCGAGGAAGTCCTGCTTGGTCTCAGCCGTCTCCATGCGAATGGCGCCGTCCAGCCGGAACTGCTCGAGGAAGAACTCATTGGTGGCGATGGTCTTACCCGACACGATCGGAAGGCCGGAGCCCTCATTGGCGCGAATGATCGCCTCGCGGGTTGCCGCCGGGAAGGTGCCGTCGAACCAGTAGGTGCCGCGCGCACCCTGGAGCAGCCGGTAGGGCTTCAGGTCGGCCATGACCCCCTCGGAGGTGACGACGATGGTGCCGCCGGGGAGCCCGACACCGCCGCTGGTGCCCACCCGCGCCCAGAAGACCTCGTCCATGGCATCGAGGTCGCCGCGCTTGAGGAAGTAGACCATCCGCATCATCTCCTGCACGGCGATGGACGCGCTGGGCATGCCCATGCCGTGGGAGGCGAAGAGCACGCCGGCCGTGTAGCGGGTGACGAAGCGGTCCTCCTTGGGGAAGGCGACGATCTCGGATCCGCCGTTGAGGTCGCTCCAGCGCTGGGCGAACTCCTTGATGCGTCCGCCCGACCCGGCCATGATCACGGCCCGGATGCCGCGCAGC